>NZ_CAXGSH010000057.1:0-25654 GCF_964012375.1 uncultured Salinisphaera sp. | reverse complement strand
CCGAAGCCTATGCCGCCGGCGAGCTCAAGCACGGCCCGCTCGCCCTGGTCGACGAAAAGATGCCCGTCATCGCCATCGCGCCCAAAAACGACTGGCTGGAAAAGGTGAAATCCAACCTCCAGGAAGTCCGCGCCCGCGGCGGCAAGCTCTATGTCTTCGCCGACGCTGCGTCAGGCCTGGATACCGGCCCCGGCATCACCGTGCTCGACATGCCCCACGTCGACGAAACGCTGGCCCCTATCGCCTATACCGTCCCGCTACAGCTGTTGGCCTATCACGTCGCGGTGGCCAAGGGTACGGACGTCGACCAGCCGCGGAATCTGGCCAAGAGTGTGACCGTGGAGTAACGGTTGTAAGAACCCGTAACCAGGCGTACAGAGGGTGTTTACTGGTAAGGGGCAGACGGAAGATTTGTCGCGATAGCTGACGGGTAAGCGATGCCGGCTACCTCCAGCCCAAAGCCTAGCCATTTGCGCCGCGATCTTGGAGCCGACGTTTGTAAGACGCTTACGAGCCGAGATCCAGCAGCGTTCTATAAGCGGTTCTCGAGGCGTTCAGCGGGGCATGCCGGGGCGTAAGCCCGAGATGAATATACGGTCCCCGGAGCCCGTGCAGCCGTATTTCGTGGTGCTTAGTAAAAAATGGTGGCTTAAATTAGCGGTCGATGGCGGGCGCGAAGATGAACTATTACGGCTCAACAGTCAGTTATATAAGTGTCAAGGCTGTATTAAAGAGGTGCAGTGCGGCTAGGTTGCCTCGATTCGGAATTCTCGGGCGATTAGCGATGCTTGTCACGCTTGGCGTGTTGGCGGGCTGTGTTCCGTATACACGATCGTTCGAGCGCCTTAGCTTTCCGGATCATGAGGTGGAATACGCGAGAGAGAGCTGCAACGGCTCGATAGGTGCCCCTATATGGGTCGCGTTCGACTACCACGGTATTCGAATTTCTGCGAGCCTCGACCAGTGGCGGATGGGTTCGTTTAAGGTAATGAAGGTCGAAGTTCCAGAGGGGCGGGAATTTTCTTTGAGCGAATTTGACGTCGTTCTGGTGTCCGTCAAAGAAGGAAAGTACTCAAAAACCGTGATGCCGCTAAAAGACACCATAGAAGGACTCGGGCCAATACAAAGTGCTCGTATGCGCACGGTTAGCTATGAACCAATAACAACGACATTCAAAGGATCAACGAACAAACTCGTGTCATTTTGGGGTAAAGAGAAAGAATCCCATGCTTCGTTCTATTTCTTTGCACAGACGGTTTCTAGAATTGGTGATCGAGGTCAGATTACATTACCGACCTTTGTTATAGATGGCGTGAGCTACCCGGGGCCTGCCTTGATTTTTCGGCGAGATCGATTTTTTGGAACAGCGTCGCTTAATTGCTAGGTGCAGGGGGAGACCTACGAGATTAAGTTAGCGGCGGCGGTAGGCGTGCAAACTTGGTCGATATGCCGATCGGGCGAAGAGCGCTATATCGCTTGCCCTGAGGCTGAAGCGTCGCCCGTCACTCATGCTTTGACGGCCGGCCCCAGCAGATTGACCACCCAGTCGATAAACACCCGTTCGCGGGGCGCCACGGCGCGGCGGCGATGGAACAGTAGATTAAGCGGACGCGACACACTGGCGTAGTCGGGGAACAGGCGGATTAATGCGCCGGATGCGACGTGGTCGGCCACGTTCATTTCACCGGTCATCACCACCCCCGCATCGCGCAGGGCAAGCTCGATGAGTGATGTGGCGTCGTTGATGGCAATCGCTGGTCGCGGACTGATTTTGATTTGCTCGTCGCCCTGGGTGAAGGTCCAGAGATCGGGGGCCGGGTAGCTGTCGAACACGTAGTTCAGACAACGGTGTTGTGCCAGTTCACTAGGGTGGTTTGGTAGGCCGTGCTGCTGTACGTAGCCCGGCGAGGCAAAAGCGGCGATACGAAATGGCGCGAGCCCCCGGACGGAAAGCTCTGAGTCGGGCAGGTCGCCAATGCGCAGGGCGATATCGAAGCCTTCGCCGGTCAGATCGACCACGCGGTCGGCGAGTGTGAGTTCGAGCGCGATATGCGGATAGGCGGCTTCGAAGTCGGGCAGGTTGGGCACGATTCGACAACGCCCCAGACTCAACGGCGCCGTCACCCGCAGGCGCCCGTAAGGCAGGTCGGTCAGGTTTTCGACGGAGGCGTCCATGGCTTTGACGGCGTCGAGCGTGCGTCTTGCCCCCTCGGCACAGATACGGCCGGCCTCGGTCAGGCTCAGGCGTCGGGTCGATCGATGTAGTAAGGCGGTGCCGTATCCCGCTTCCAGGGCATCGACATGTTTACCGGCCATTTGGGGCGACATGCCCAGCTCACGGGCCGCCGCCGAAAACGAGCCCAGATCGATGGCGCGAAGGAATACCTTGAGGCTGGTCAATCGATCCATTTGAAACGCTCGCTTTCAAGTGATCATAGTGATTGCGTTATTCTGCTTTTATTCGTGTGAAATTACGATCATCTCGTCATTCATTCTGCAAGCGTGATAGAGATGAAAATCGGAATTATCGGGGCCGGCAATATCGGCGGGAATCTGGCTCGGCTGTTTCGCGATGCCGGACACGAAGTGTCGGTGAGTGCGCGCCGGCCTGAACACATCGATATAGACGACGTGCAAATCGCGACGCCAGAGCAGGCGGCGTTGTTCGGCGATATCGTGATCGTCGCGGTGCCGCTGATCGCGGCCGGCGATCTACCGCTGTCCGCGTTACGCGACAAGGTCGTCGTGGATACGATGAACTATTACCCAGAGCGTGATGGTCGAATCGCGGAACTGGATGCGTTCGAGACGACCACCAGCGAGTGGGCCGCTCGCCATGCGCCGGGGGCGATCTGGGTCAAGGCCTTCAATTCGATTCTGGCTATGGATTTGCCGCGGGAAGATCGTCCGGCGGTCGAGGGCGGGCGTGCATTGCCGCTTGCCGGCGATGATGCCGACGCCAAGCCGCGCGTTGCTGAACTGCATGCCGATATTGGCTTTGAAGCGGTCGACACGGGCCCGCTAAGCGAGAGTTGGCGCTTCGAGCGCGCCATGCCGGCCTACTGTATTCCGGTCAATCACGCTGAACTCGTGGCCAAGCTCGCCCTGGCCAGGCGTGGGCAGGAGCTGGCGCACAACAGCTGGCAAAGATAGATACGTGCGCGTGCCGCGGGCCGTGTGCCAGGCGGCAATATGAACAGGCAGGCGCCGGTCGCAGCTACTGCGGCCGGCGACGCTTTTCGCCGCGATGGGCACGACCGGCCATACACGGCCTCGTTTCACCGAACATGCCTCGGTTTGAGTAGCGTTTCGATCCAGAGCTCCAGGGTTTACATGGCCGCCTCTGCGGCCATTTGCGCAGCGTAGTGAGCAGGCGTCAGCCCGCTGAGTTCTTTCTTCGGTCCTTCTTCGTTGTACTCACGATGCCAGCCTCGGATGATCGTGGTGGCATGGGCGAGGCTTACGAACCAGTGCTCGTTCAGGCATTCATCTCGGAAGTGGCCGTTGAAGGACTCGATATAGGCGTTCTGGTTGGGTTTGCCGGCCGCACCTGACGGTGCTCGTAGCAGGCATCGAGAGACCCTAGCTTCCCGGCTGGCCTTTATCCCGCTCGATCATCGCGTAGGCGGAGTGGTTGTGGATGGATTCGAAGTTCTCCGATTCCACCCGATAACGACGAAATCGCTCATGATCGTTGAGTCGTGTGGCCATATCGCGAACCAGGTCTTCAACGAACTTCGGATTGTCGTAGGCACGCTCGGTGACCGCTTTCTCGTCGACGCGCTTGAGAATACTGAACAACTCACACGACCCTTCGGATATCGGCGATATCGATCAGTTCTTTGGCCGAGACGAATTCGTTCGCCTGCACTCGAGTGGTAACCAACGAGCGCTGATTGTGGGCGCCGTAGCTAGAGATATCCTTGGAGCACGGGCAGAGCGTGGTCGCCGGCACCTTGACCTCGACATGCACGATCGTGCGTCCGTCGATGCAATCTCCAAAGAAGGCGACCTCATAATCCAAGACGCTCTTCTCGCCCGTGACCGGCGCGTACTTGTCCACAAAGTACGGGAACGTCATTCCGATATGACCGTTATCGGATCCCAGTCGCTCGGTTATCTCACCAAGCATCGCCTTGAACGATTCGAGCGTCATCGCGTGTTCGTGTGCGTTGAGAATTTTCACGAACCGCGATATATGGGTTCCCTTTGAGTCGTGCGCCAAGAAAAACTACAAATTGCAATCCGAAGTTTGCTTCGCGCCCATCCCATGACTGCACTCTTCGCCCAGTCTCTTGAGTGAACGGACTGAAAAGTAACGTTATAAGACGACACTAGATGGTGAGACAAAAGCCGCACACGGACCCAGTGCAAAAGGTAAAGATGGCTGGGACATACGACTGAGACGCCTACGAATGCCGGGACATCCTTCGATAATCCGGGTAAAGCTTGAATCTTCGCAGCCAAAGCTGGCGTTTCCCGCGCGGCAGATAGGGTGAAGTCTTAGAATATCGCCCTGAAATAACGCCGGGTCGGACACACTAGCGATTAGCGGGGCGTTCGAATCGCTGTCGCTTTCGCAAGCGTAACTCTACCGGGCCCAGCCCGCCCGCGGTAGGATGGCAACTACCGTAATTTAGGTTATGTTATAACATTATTATATAGCGTTTTGATTACGCACCACCGCACGGCCGATGTATTGACTTCCAGAGGAACGAACCATGACCACACAGGTGCCCGTCACCGTTCTGACCGGTTTTCTCGGCGCCGGCAAGACAACGCTTCTTAACCGTATTCTGACCGAACAGCACGGCAATAAATACGCCGTGATCGTCAACGAATTTGGCGAAACCGGCATCGACAACGACCTCGTGGTGGATGCCGATGAAGAGGTCTTCGAGATGAATAACGGTTGTATCTGCTGCACCGTGCGCGGCGATCTGATCCGCATTCTCGGGGCGTTGATGAAACGGGCCGATCGTTTCGATGCGATTCTGATCGAAACCACGGGCTTGGCCGACCCCGCGCCGGTGGCTCAAACCTTCTTCGTTGATGCCGAGGTGGCCGAGAAAACCCGGCTGGACGGCGTGGTGACCGTGGTGGACGCGCGCCATCTTGAAGCCCAGCTCAAGGATAGCCACGAGGCCGCGGAGCAGCTCGCCTTTGCGGATATTGTGCTGTTGAACAAGATCGATCTGGTTGACGCTGATGTGTTGTCGCGCGTCGAGGCACGTATCCGGGCCATGAACCCCTATGCCAAGATCCTGCATAGCGAGAAATGCGCGGTGCCTCTGGACAAGGTGCTCGGCCAGAACGCCTTCGATCTGGAACGGGTGCTCGAGATCGAGCCCGATTTCCTCGACGAGGAGCATGCCCACGAGCACGACGACGAAGTCACCAGCGTCTCGCTCGAGTCGGATACGCCGATCGATCCGTTCATGTTCCAGACCTGGTTTGGCCGCCTGTTGCAGAAGCATGGCCAGGACATCCTGCGCTCGAAAGGCATCCTCGATATCAAGGGCGAATCAAGCCGTTATGTGATTCAGGGCGTACATATGCTGATGGACGGCGATTTCATCGGCTCTTGGCCTGCGAATGAACCGCGCCGGTCGCGGCTGGTATTCATCGGACGCGGTCTCGACCGGATGGGTCTCGAAGAAGGGTTTGCGGCATGCAAGACGGCCTGAAGGAAGCCGCGCCGGCCCGCAAGCGGTTCGCTAGGACTCGTCTCCAGGAAGAAGGCCAGGTCATTCGTAGCGGCGCCTATGTCGTAGCAGCGATGGCGCTGGGCGATCGGGTCATAACCGCGCACGGCGATGGGCGCTTGCGTGTTTTTCAGGGCGACGCGGTGCCGCGCGAGATCGGTGCGCATCGCGGCGCCGTGCTGGCCATGGCCGCTGATAGCCAATCGAGTGTGATTACCGGCGGCGACGATGGCCGGCTGCTACGCGTCGGTGTCGATGGCGCGGTCGAAGAACTGGCCGATTTTGGCTCGAGTTGGGTGGATTGCGTAGCCGCGCATTCCGGGGCCGGCCTGCGGGCCTGTTCTGTGCGCAAGGTCGTCCATGTCTGGCGCGACGATGGCGAATACGAAACGCTCGAGCATCCCAGCACGGCTGGCGGGCTGGCGTTCGATACGCAGGGCCAGCGCCTCGCGGTGGCGCATTACGGCGGCGCAACGCTTTGGGAGCGCGGTGCACAGGGCTGGGAATCCCGCTCCCTGGAATGGGCAGGGTCTCATATCGGTATCACCTGGAGCCCGGACGGCGAGTTCGTGGTGACGATCATGCAGGAGAATGCGCTGCACGGCTGGCGTCTGCGCGACAACGCCCATATGCGGATGTCCGGGTATCCGACCAAGCCGCGCGCGATGCGCTGGGCGGGCGAGACGCCGCATCTGGTGACCGCCGGGGCCGATCAGGTGGTCTGCTGGCCGTTCGACGCAGCCGGGCCCATGGGGCGTGTCCCGCTTTGTGTCGCCCATGGCGGTGAACAGATGGCCACCGAGGTGCTGGATCTGCCCGGGCAGCCGGCGGTATTGGCTGGGTTTCAGGACGGCGCCGTGCTGCTCAGCGAATTGGCAGACGAGACCCAAACCATCGTCGTGCGCGGTTCGACCGGCGTCGAGGTCACGGCGATGGCGATCCCGTCATCGTTGTCGCATGTTCTGATCGGCGACGCTGTGGGCGACGTCCTATGGGCACCGTTGGGCCAAGGCGATGCCGACGCGACGGCCGGCGATGGGTAACGTATGACCCGATTGCAAGGCGCGATCGAGCCAAAAACCGTAGGGCGCCTTGCGTGACTGGCTGCGTAAACGCAAGCCTGGGTACGCCGATATGGAACAGCAATCCGCAGGGCCACAGGCTGCGATGAAACCATCGCGCGAAGCCTTTTTCACGTGGCCCTGGCAAGGGCGCCGTGTCGATTGTGCGGCGACCTGGTGCGGTACGGGGCCGGTTGCGCTGTTGTTGTCGGCAGTATCGTCGATCGCTACCCGCCACGAAATGGCGTCGCTGCAGGCCTGTCTGGCGCATCGGCTGACGACGGTAGCGGTCGACTGGCCGGGTTTTGGCACCGCCGACAAGCCACGCATGGACTGGACGCCCGCGGCCATGTCCGATTTCCTGGCCTACCTGTTGCACCGCCTGCTTTGATCGTGGCTGCCGGCTACGTGCTGCGTCACTTCACGGCTGCGCCGGCGGCTTCGCCCCATCACGCCCTCGTCGCGTCGACATGGCGCGGCCCGCTACCGACCATGCTCGGTTGTCGTCGGCGCTGGCTGGCGTACGTACGCGCAGCGGTGGACAACCGCGTGACTGGGCCCGGGCTGTATGCACTCAACCTGAACGAAATATTGGGTCATTCGGCGCATGGCGACCGGACATGTGTATGCCGATTCGAATTGGCTCACGAGTGCGAGAATGGCCGAAAAGCGTCGCGCCGCCCGCGCGGCGGGCGCGCGCTTCGCCTCGGTGCGCTTTGTCACCGGCGCGCTCGATCCCTTCGAATGCAGTGCTGATTTCCACGCCGCGGCCGCGATGATACCGCGCGAGCGGCTGCAACTGATCTGGGGCGCGCACACGCCGCGCAAGTCGAAGGCCGAAATGGCCGCCCTGGCTCAAGCGCTTCAGACCACGCCGGTGCGCCTGCCCCGCGGCAAGCTGGGCGTGCATGAGGAATTCGCGCCTGAGGTGGCCGAGCCGGTCCTGAACATCGCGCCGTCGGCATAGTCGTTCGCCACGCCTGACTAGGCCACGAGCGCGTCGCCCGGGTGCCCTAGTCAACTCGCCAGCAAGGCTTCGCCCCAACAGGTGGTATGGGCTTCGAAGCGTACGTCGAAGACATGGGCCAGAATATCGCTCGCCACGATGTGCGCCGTGGTGCCACAAGCGACGACCCGCCCATGGGCCATGACTGCGATCCGGTCGGCAAACCGCAGTGCCAGATTGAGATCGTGGAGCACCACGACCGACGCTGTTCGGTCGCGACAGCGACGCAGGTACTGCATCGTTCGAAGCTGATGGGCCGGATCGAGGCTGGCAATGGGTTCGTCCGCGAGCAGCAGGTTCGGTTGCGTGACCAGCGCCTGCGCCAGCAGCGCACGGGCTCGTTCGCCGCCGGACAGCGATGCGAAACGGCGTTCGAGAAAGCCGCTCAGCTCGAGGTCGTCGAGCAGGCGCGTGCGCTGTGCCAGCAGTTCGGCCGTGGTTTGCCGCGGTCCGGCCCATGGGCGCCAACCTAGCGTTGGTCGTCCGCGTTGCAGGCCGATCTCAAGCAGATCGGCCACGCTCAGTTCCCAATGCGGCGCGAAGATTTGCGGCAGATAGGCGATCTGTCGTGCCCGCTCGGCCGACGCAAAGCCCTCAAGTGCGCTTCCGGCGAGTTCGATATGCCCTTGCCAGTCGGTTTCGATGCCGCCGAGGCATTTGAGCGCGCTACTCTTGCCGGCGCCGTTCGGCCCGACCACCGCGAGGAGTTCGCCGGCGAACACATCGAGGGTCACGCCGTCGAGCACGCTGTGACCGGCCTTGGCCAGGCGTACACCCGAAAGGCGGGCGAGCGGATCGCCGTGGTGTATCGACTTGCTCATCGGCGGCTATGCCGGGCCAGCAAGAGCATGAAGAACGGCGCGCCGATCAACGCCGTCAGCAGCCCCAGCGGAATCTCGGCCGGCGGTAACAGGCTGCGCGCGAGGCCGTCGAGCAGAGTCAACAGACTGCCACCGACCAACGCCGAGATCAGCAGCAGCGGGCCATGCCGCGGACCGAGCGGCCAACGCACCAGATGTGGCACGACCAGGCCCACAAAACCGATAGTGCCGCCCCAGGTCACCGCGAGCGCGACCATCGCCGAGGCCAGCAGCGTTGCCCATAATACGAAGCGTTCGACATGCAGGCCCATATTACGTGCGACGTCGTCGCCCAGACCGAGCATGTCCAGACCGTCGGCAAGCCGATAGGCAAGCGCCAGCAACAACAATGCAACCACCGCGATCAGCCCCAGCTCGCGCCAGAACGGAATCTGGATACCGCCGAGCGTCCACGACAACACCACCTGCAGGCTGATCGTTTCGTCCGCCAGGGCGAGCATGAGATAGCTACGCAGCGCGCCGAGAAACGCGGCCATGGCCACCCCGGCCAACAGTAGGCCGGCCGTATCCCGAACGCGCGCCAGACGCGCAAGCAGCAACACCGCCAGCGTTGCCCCGAACGCGCCCAGAAACGCCAGCATCGGCAATAGCTGCAGCGGCGCGATCCATTGAAATGGCGCCAGCGCGGGGGCGAGCAAGGCCAGGGTGGCACCCAGCGCGGCCCCCGGCGCGGTACCGATCAAGAACGGATCGGCCAGCGGATTGCGAAAAATACCCTGAAATATCGCTCCGGATACCCCGAGCAGGCCGCCGACCAGAAACGCGGTAAGCACGCGCGGCAGTCGCCAATCGATGAGCAGACGGTCCAGCGGGTGGTCGGCCGATGCCGGCCACAGTAGCGGCAACAGGCGGTCGGGGCCGAGCAGTTCTGCGCCGAGCATCATGGCGATACCCATGGACAGCACGGCGGCGGCGAACAGCAAGGCGATCCCGGCCGGGGCGATACCGAAGTGGCGCGTCATACGTCGGCGGCCTTTGCGAGATCGGGATACAGCGCCCGGGCCACACTGCCT
This sequence comes from uncultured Salinisphaera sp., assembly GCF_964012375.1. Taxonomy (NCBI): domain Bacteria; kingdom Pseudomonadati; phylum Pseudomonadota; class Gammaproteobacteria; order Salinisphaerales; family Salinisphaeraceae; genus Salinisphaera; species uncultured Salinisphaera sp. Next base: position 15,988 of record NZ_CAXGSH010000057.1, on the reverse strand, counting down.
ACGCCCTCGACCACGCGCGGGCCCGGGATAAGCACCTGGGCACGCTCGATCGCATCGACCCGACCCGCCGCCACAGCCGGGATGGCGTTCCAGTGCGGGCGTGCACGCAGTGCCGCTACGTCGGCTTGGCTGCCGGCGACGAGGATATGATCCGGGTTGGCGCGGTACACCGCCTCACCGCTGACCTGCGACAGTGCATCGGTCTCGGCAAAGACGTTGACACCCCCGGCATGGCGCAGGATATCGTCGGTATAGGTGTCCGGTCGCACCGACAAAAAGCCGCTGCGTCCTGCGGCGCCGGTTTCGAAATAGACCCGCCTCGGCGACTGGGACGACAGACGCCCAGCCAGCGTATCGAGCCCGGTCTCGATTTTGGCGATAAGCGATTGTGCTTGCGAGGCGTTGCCGATCGCGTGTCCGATCAAGGCGATATTGTCGAGAATACGCGCCAGCGTCGGGTGCTCGAGCACCAGCAACGGAATGCCCGCCAGCCGCATGGGCCGCATCAGCTGGGCGGCCGCATGCCGGGCTGGCGTGAGAATCACGAGATCGGCATTCAGACGGGCGATGCGTTCCGGGCTGAAGCCGATCCGGTTGCCGATACGCGGCCGATCGATGATTTCGGGCGGATAGTGGGTCAGCCCATCGATAGCGGCAATACGATCAGCCGCCCCGAGTGCGGCCACGATTTCGGTATTGCTCGAGAATACCGGCACGATACGGCGCGGCATACGCTCGATACGCACGCGCCGGCCCAAGGCGTCGGTGATCACGCGCGGCCAGCCGGCGTTGCGATCCGGTGCTGCCGCCAGCGGATCGAGTGCGCTCGCACATAGGCCGGCCGCACCCGCCAGCAATTGCCGCCGAGTCAAGATCATCAGAAGCGGGCACGCAGACCGGCGAAGAAGAAGCGACCACGCATGGAGTTGCCGCGGCCGCCGTTCGAGGCCGACGGATCGGAGATATAGGGCGGTTCGTCCAATGCGATGAAGATCGGGTGTTCGTTCTTGTCGAACAGGTTATCGACCCCGCCGAAGACCGTGAGCCAGTCGGTGGCGTTGTAGTGGCCCTGCAGATTGAACACCCAGTAGGCGTCCTTGCGATGGACGTAGTCGCTGGCCGGTTCCGCGCTGTCCAGCAGGTTTTCTTCCGTGTCGTAATACATCGGGCCGTTGAACAGGCTGATCAGCTTGACGCCCCAGCGATCGCGCCATTCGTAACCCAGACGCAGCGCCGCCTGGTATTCGTTGAATCGTTGCAGCTTGTCGGCGTACGGACCGCTGTCCTGACGATCGACGCCATCGGCCTCCATTTTGAAATTCCAGGTACCGTCGAGCCCGATCGTCACGCGCTGATCGGTGAGTCCGAGCCAGGGCGCGGCATCGACTTCGGTCTGGAGTTCGACACCCTGCACACGGGCTTCGTCGTCGGCGTTCACGTATTCCGAAATATCGTCGCTGCTTTCCGGCCCGCGGGCGTCGATCACGCGGCTGTTGATACGATTGCTGATGGTCTGATCGAACACGGCGACATCGAAGAACACGCGGCCCGGCGCATAGGTCAGGCCAATCTCGTACTGCTCGCTTTCTTCCGGGTCGAGGTCGGGATTGCCGCGCGTGATGCGATCGGGCGTGAGTACCGACGAGAACTCGCCGGCCAGTTCGCTGCCGGTCGGCGAACGAAAGCCGGTAGCGTGGCTGGCGCGTATCTTCAGATCCGGCCTGATCGCGTATGCCAGGCCGAGGCTGTAGGTCGTACCATCGAACGCGCGATCGGTATCGCCGCCCAGGTTGATGTTGGGCGTGTCCTTCAGGCTGATGTCGTTGCGGGTGTAGCGGATCCCGGCGCGACCGGTCAGGCGATCGTCGAGCAGCGACTGGGTAAGTTCGGCATAACCGGCCGTGAGCAGGTTGTCCTCGTTATTGTCGTAGGGCGCGATCTGGGCGATCGGCGCGCCGCTGACCATGGAACGGCTGCGTGTACTGCGCAGTTCGGACTGCTCGCCGTCGAAACCCAGCAACAGCGTGGTGGTATCGGTCAGCGCCACGGACGGCGTGAAACGCAGACCGTAGGCGGTAAGCTCGCGCCGGTTGTTGTCGGTATCGATGCCGGCGGCTTCCGAGCCCCAATGGAACGAGTCGACATCGCGAAACGCATAGAAATGGGCGTTGAGATCGATGCCCTGTTCTTCGAGTACGCCGGCGTAGACCAGGTCGAGCGAGCGATTCCAGCGGTCGCCGGTATTGTCGTAATCCCAGGACGAGCCACGAAAGCCGACGTCGTAGACGCCGCTGGTGCGCGCCGTGAGATCCAGCCAGTGAGTGGGTGCCAGATCCCAGCTGAAAGCGGCGAGCGCGCTGGCGCGATCGGACGCCGTATTGACCTGCCGTCCGGCGCCCGAGCCGCCGTCATAGTCGCCGTGGGTGGTCCCGCTGGCGCCCACGTAGCCAGCCATGTCGTCGGACAGCGTGCCGCCGTATTCGGCGCTGATCTTGCCGTAGTCATAGCTGCCGCCTTCGATAGCTGCCGTGCCGCCCTCGACGGTGCGGCCATTGCGGGTGATCAGATTGATCACCCCGCCCATCGCCTGGTTGCCATAGGCGACCGAGGCCGGCCCGCGGATGATTTCGATGCGTTCAAGCTGATCGGGCGAAAGTTTGGACAGATTCGCCGTGCCGGCACGACGGCCATTGAGCAGTACCAGAACCTGGCCGCGAAAATCGCGGCCTTGGCCGTCACTACGCGCGCCGCGAATGCTGATTGACGTCTGGCCGGGCGTCCAGTCGCTGAAGAACCCCACCGCCCGTTCCTGTAGCAGATCGGTTACAGACGTGCTGTGAGAGGTGCGGATTTCTTCTGCGTCGATCACCTGCATGGTGCTGGCGATTTGGCTGAGCGGTTCCGGCCGACCCACGCCGGTGACAACCAGTTCGTCGAGCGTGGTGACGCCGTGACCGTTGGGCGTCTGGCGCGGGGCTGTCTGCTGTGCCTGCACGCCATTCGCGTACAGCAGGGCAGTTGATAGCATGGTAGAAATAAAAACGGTCGGCGCGCGCCGGCGCCTGCCAGAATCAGCCGGCATCTTTCCCCCGAAGGTAAAACATCGAATCCCTGAGCGTTATGTTATAACATAACCATTTAGCCGGCTAGGCATGGGCCGGTTTTGCTGAAGCTGTATTGCCTAATCGTATTCGAGGTGCAGCAACGATGCTTGAAAACACGATCGATGCTTCGAGCTTCTGGCAAGCGGCCTTTGAACAGACCGCCGCGCAGGATAGCCGTTGGTGCGATTCCGCCGCGGAGGAAGCGTTCTGGCAGGCCTATGCGCCAGCATACGATGAACGAAGTCCGCTGGCTCAACATGCTGACGTGTTGGTCGCCGATGTGCGAGCGTTGCTTTGTCCAGACGATCGGCTGCTGGAGATCGGGCCCGGGACAGGCGCTTTCACGAAGCGTCTTGCCGGTTATGTCGACGAGCTTGTCGGTGTCGAACCGTCCCCGTCGATGCGGGCGGCGTTATGGCAAGGCTGGGATAGCGACGCAGCTAAGCGACCATCCCTGTGGCCCTACCGCTGGGAAGAAACGCCCGCCTGTTCGGTCGACGTCATCTTCGGCTGTAACGCGTTCTATCGTATGCAGGATATCGCGGCAGCCCTGACCAAAATGCATCGCTGTGCCACGCGGCACGTCGTGCTCGCACAAAGCATAGGTGAGCCCTACGCGGCGCCTTTGCGGGTGCAGTATGACGGACACGAGCGTCATCGCGAGCGTGCATACGCGCTCTGCGACGTGCTCGATGAAATGGGCATTGCCTACCGCCTACGTCGCTATCGACTAGAACGTGGCCCGGGCGCCTGGGGAGATATCGCACTTATTGACTGGCAAACCCGGGCGTAATTCTCGCCCCGATCCACCAAGCGAGCCTGGGCGCCACTGCGCGGGTTTGTTTCATGGCGATTCGTTGCGATGCCGTTCAGCTCAACTGTGTGACAGTTGCGAAACATTATCGCTGTATCTTATTTACCGTCCGTCATCCATGAACACCGAGGGTTCCATGAACAAGCCATTGACCGTGCTCGTACTGCTGATTGCTATGACTGTTCCGGGTTATGTCCTTGCCCAGGACGCGAGTTATTACCACTGCGAGAACAAGGCGCTTCCTATAACGATTCCGTCGATGCCGCTAGGCGATGCAGTCGCGGTATTCACGCAGGCCACACGCTGCCCGGTCTCGCTGGACGTCAAGCGCGTGGGCCAGTTCGATGTCCACGATATGCCGACTGAGCGTGTCGAAGGCGAAATGAAGCCGCAAGCCGCGCTCGAAAAGATGCTCTCGGCCACACCGCTCAACAGCCGGGTCATCAAAGGCGGCTACTCGATCTATAACGAATAAGCGACCGCCGCCGAGCGCTCGACGCGGGATCAATCCGATCGGCAGATATCGTCACGACGACCCAAGCGCCGCGTACCGAAAGACCTGCGATCCTGACGAGGTCGACGGCGCCGCCCCGTGAGTTAGCGTCGGTATTGGCGGCCGGGTTCGGCCGGACACGATACGACAGCGGCCGCGTCACGCTGAGCCCAGCGCACTGCATCGGGAGGGCTCGGGCGTTGTTATACGGAGCGCAAGTGCGGGACTCGCCACGCTGAATACGTCCATTGGCGCGAGCCCTTGGACGCGGCCGATTACGCATTTTACCAAGCGATCACAGGTGGTAGCACCCCACTGCAGCTTGCGTGATCGTGATCCCGGGCGCGCGATCGGTGCGGGTAAAGACCTAATGCTCGACGATAATAGAGATGTTATAACGTAACATTATTCAAGTATGAGTCGACGATGTGGTCCACGCACATATACGCTTTCATAACCGTGCCCGAGCGCGAACCCGGGCAAGATCGACGCGCAGCGACACGCGCTTGAATCGCGCTCTAATGCGATGTCGGACATACCGCGTTGCGTCGGTTTCGATAATTGTTGCTGGCACACGGCAATGAGCCCGCGTTCCACTTTGCGGGCTTCAGCCGTCCAGCGATTTGGGGCCACGCTCGCGCTGACAGCCGTATTGTGGCTGGCCGTGGGCTGGGCTCTGGGTGGTTTTTCAGGATGAGCACGAGCCCGGATATCCAGCTGGAGAACCTGACGCTGTCCTATCGACGGCATCCGGCGGTACACCACCTGTCGGGGCGATTCGCGCCCGGCTCACTGACGGCGGTGGTTGGCCCGAACGGGGCCGGCAAGTCCACGTTGCTCAAGGGCCTCATGGGGGCCCTGCGGGTCGACGACGGTCGTATTCGGCTGTCCGGCATTGCCCGGCGGGACATTGCCTATCTACCACAACAAAGCGAGCTCGATCGAAATTTTCCCATGCAGGTGCTCGATCTCGTCTCGCTTGGGCTGTGGGGGCGCCTCGGCGCTTTTCGGCGCGTGGCCGGGCGCGACTTGGAACGCGCGCTGGCTGCACTGGCCGCGGTGGGCCTCGAAGGCTTCGAAACACGCGCGATCGGCACGTTGTCGGGCGGTCAGCTCCAGCGTGCGCTGTTCGCGCGCATGCTGCTTCAGGACGCGCGGGTGTTATTGCTTGACGAGCCGTTCACTGCGATCGACGCGCGCACCACCGCCGATCTCGTTGCTCTGATCGAGCGCTGGCACGCCGAACAGCGCACCGTCGTGGTCGTGCTGCACGATCTGGAACTCGTGCGCCGGCATATGCCCGATACCTTGCTGATTGCCCGCGAGCCGGTCGCCTGGGGCGCAACCGAGCACGTGCTCACCCCCGAGAATCTGCTGTTCGCCCGGCGTATGAGCGAAGCGATGGATACGCACGCGCCGGTATGCCGTCGGGATGTGGCATGAGTGTTTATGCCTATGCTGTCGAGCCCTTCCTGGAGTACAGCTTCATGCGGCGGGCGTTGGTCGGCTGCATCGCCATCAGCCTCGGCTCGGCGCCATTGGGCGTGTTGCTGATCATCCGACGCATGAGCCTGATGGGCGATGCGATGGCACATGCCATTCTGCCGGGCGCGGCGGTGGCGTTTTTGTTCACCGGACTATCGCTCTGGAGCATGACGCTGGGCGGCGTGGCGGCCGGGCTACTGGTCGCCCTGCTCGCGGGCATGGTGTCACGCGTGACACCATTGCGCGAGGATGCGAGCTTCGCTGCGTTCTACGTGATCTCGCTGGGGGCCGGCGTGCTGATCGTGTCCACGCGCGGCTCCAATGTCGATCTCATGCACGTGCTTTTCGGTACCGTGCTGGCGCTAGACGACGCGGCTGTCATCTTCATCGCTACGATAGCCAGCATCACGCTCAATCTATTGGCGATCGTGTACCGCCCGCTCGTGGTCGAATGCTTCAACCCGAGTTTTCTTCGATCGGTCGGGGGTGCCGGCCGATGGGTGCATCTGTTGTTTCTTACGCTGGTCGTGCTGAACCTGGTTGCCGGGTTTCAAGCGCTGGGCACACTCATGGTGGTGGGGCTGATGATGCTGCCGGCCGCCGCAGCACGGTTCTGGTCGGAAACCATCCCCGGCCAATGCGTCGTGGCGGCCGTGTTCGGCATGGTCGCGTCGCTGATCGGCCTGCTGCTGTCCTATCACGCCGAACTGCCGTCGTCGCCTGCGATCATTCTTTGCGCGGGCGCGTTCTATGCACTCTCTGTGCTGTTCGGCCTGCGCGAAAGCATTCTGGCCCAGGCGCTGCGCCTGCCCCACTTGCAGCGCTGATCGAAGGGAGGTTGCATGCCCCAGTGTCGTTTCTCGAGCCGCCTTATCATGCTGGCTTTGCTGCTTGGCAGCGCCGTGCCGGCGCTCGCGCAGGATCGGTTGGATGTGGTGGCGAGCTTTTCGATTGTTGCCGATATGGTGCGCGAGATCGGCGGCGATTCGGTCGCGGTGACCGCGCTCGTCGGGCCGAACGGTGATGCGCATGTCTACGAACCGAGCCCGGCCGATGCCCGAGCCGTCTCGCACGCCGATGTGCTTGTATTCAATGGCCTTGAGTTCGAAGGCTGGTTGCCCCGACTCGTGGGAGCGACCGATTTTTCCGGCCTGCGGATCGAGGCCAGCCAAGGGATCGAAGCGCGTCGATGGGCTGGCGGCGGGGCACATCAAGACGGCATGCAAGCCGCGAGCGCGACGCTTGATCCCCATGCTTGGCAAGACCTTGGCAACGGTGTGATCTATGCGCGCAATATCGCGAACGCGCTGGTCAAGGCGGATCCCGAACATGCGGCGCGTTATGAAAGACGCGCGGCCGATTATATCGACCGGCTAGAAACGCTGGATCGCCGCTTGAGCGCTGCGTTCGACGCCGTGCCGCGCGCGCAGCGCACGGTTGTCACGTCGCACGATGCATTCCAGTATTTCGGCGCCGCATACGGGCTCGATTTCATCGCGCCGGAAGGCATCAGCACCGAAGCCGAGGCGTCGGCGGCCGATGTCGCCCGTATCATCGATCAGATTCGCGAGGCGGGCATCTCGGCGGTGTTCGTCGAGAATATTACCGATAGCCGGCTTATCGATCGGATCAGTGAACAGACCGCTGCCCGAGTCGGCGGCGAGCTGTATTCGGACGCGTTGTCGGCGCCCGACGGTCCGGCCCCGAGCTATATCCAGTTGTTCCGATACAACGCAACGCAGCTGTTGAATGCCCTGTCGCCCGATGCGCGCGAGGCGGATCAAGCGCGCCCAGCGCGCCTGCAGTAAATCAGCAACGCCCCGCGCTAACGCGCCCACGCGCTCGAGCCGGCATCGGTGGGCCGCGGTGGCTGACGCTTCGACACGCGACGAACCCGGCGGCTGATTCCACGGCGCATGACAGGCACCGCTCGGATCGTCTCGATGTGACCCGCCCACGTTGCGAAACCGAGCCGTTATGCCAAGCGCCAACCCGGGGCGGCAACGCGCTGAATGGGGTGTGCGCCGACCGCGCGCTTTAAAAAAAGCCAGGCCCAATGGTCGCTCGCGAACCGTGCTCGAAGAACGGGATCAGCCAGGCGCACGCCCGTTTTGAGGTGCGCGCCAATCGCAGCACGCGGGCACGATTCGATCAGACGTGGGTGGGTCGGTCCACCTTGGCCAATAGCGCCTCGATGGGCGCGCGCGGCAAATCACGGCCGATGAGTACCACGCGACTGCGCCGGTCGACGCTCGGCCAGGCGTCCAGTCGCACCGGCGGGTAGAGCCGGTGCTGAACGGCATGCACGACCAGCGGGCGCGCGGGGTCGTCGGACAGCGCGAATATGCCTTTCAGACGTAGTAGCGCCGCGCCCGGCTGGTCAGTGATCGTTTCGAGAAAACGGTCTACCGCCGCGCGTTCGAGCGGCGTGTCGCAAAACAGCGGCCAGGCTTCGATCCCGTCGTCGTGGCGATGGGCATGATGGTCGTGATCGTGATCGTGATCGTGATCGTGTTGGTGATGATCGTGCGCGGTGGTCGCCCGTTCCATGGCCAGCCACTCGAGTACATTTTCCGGCCGGTCGGCCGTCACATAGGGTGTGCCTTGGTTGAACAGCGCTGTGGCATCGAAGTTCGCGGCCTGACAATCGTGCAGGCTGGCCGTCGGGTTGATCCGGCGCAGTCGGGCAGGCCATGGGGCCGCATCGGCCAGGTCGGTCTTGGTCAAGACGATATGGTCGGCAAAAGCGAGCTGCTTGCGGCACTCTGCATGGGCTGCGAGCGTGGCATCGCCGCTGTCGACGTCGAAGGTCGCGATCACCCCGGCCAGGAGGAAGGACCGGGCCACGACATGATCGCGTAGTCCCATCGCGGGCGTGCCGCCGGCAATAAGACTGTTGATGATCGGCGCCGGGTCGGCGAGGCCGGTGGTTTCTACCACCACGTGGTTGAATGCCGGCAACTCGCCGCGTGCGTACCGGTCGTGCAGTTCATAGAGCGAAGCGCGGATATCGCTGCTTGCCGTACAGCATAGACAGCCGGTACTGGTGGTTAGGGCAAAGCCTTCGCGGCCTTCATGGATCAGGTCGTGGTCGACCGCTACCGAGCCGTATTCGTTGACCACGATGGCTGCGTCGCGCATGCGCGGATCGGCGAGCAGCGTATTGATCAGCGTGGTCTTGCCCGAACCCAGAAAGCCTGTGAGCAGGGTGACGGGGATGGTCTTGCGATGCTTCATACGCTCTAAGGGTCGGTCGAATCAGTACACTGTGCAATCGGCAAACGAGCACCGATATGCAGGCGAGCGCTGAGTGTGTGCGGCCCCGTGTTCAGACGGTTTCCGTCAGCCGCGAAGAGTGGTGGCCGGTGATCAACCATGGACCATCGATCTGTTCGAACGTGAACAGAAACCGGGCGCGAACGGTTTCCTCGCCGGCCTTGCGCTCGAAGCGAAAACTGTAGAGGCCGCCGATCACCACGGTACTGTGCTTGCGACTGATCCGGCTGTTCTCACGGTCGATCGTGCATTGTGGAATGCCGTCGGCCATGAACATCTCGAAGTAGCGCCGGCGTTCTTCGTCGCGTTCGCGAATCTCGTTCGAGAGCGTGGGAACCAGAATCGCGTCCGATGCATACAGCGCCAGCACGTCATCGATTTGCCCGCGCGACACCACGTCGGCCCAGCGGTACAGCGCGCGACGCGCGGCTTGCAACGGCGGGAGCGCCTCGTCCGCCGTGTTGTGGTTGTCGGATAGGTGTGTATCGGAATGATTCATGTGTCGCTTCTCTGGGCGAAAGAGGTCGGGGTGGCCTGAAATCAACAGTGCGCATGAGGCGTCGGTTCACGCGACTGGGTTGGTGCACTCCTGCGCGAGGTCGATGCGCAGCCGGTCGGCTATGGGATCGTCAGGTGCTACATGAACCCGGGTCAGGCCGAGACCGCCCAGCGTATCCAGCCATGCGTGCGCACCGCCCGACGTATCCAATTGCTCGATCGTGCACGGGCCGTTCGCCGTGCGCGCGATGACGGCGATGCAGCGGCCATCGCTGTGTAGTACGGCGTCGAAGCCCTGCGGTATCGGCGTATTCGATTGCCCGGGACGCGCGATCTCGATGCGCGGATGGCCGGTCGCGATTCGATGGAAAAAGCCGTCCATGAGATCGGTCGCCATGCCTGCGCCGAGGCCGACTTGCACATCGAGGCCGGCCGAGCGCAGCCGGTCGAAGCCACGGCCGTCGACGCGCGGATCGGGATCGCGACGGGCAGCATGGACCGCGGCGATGCCGGCTCGAATGATGGCGTCGACACAGGGCGGGGTCTGGCCCCAATGGCAACAGGGTTCGAGCGTGACATAGAGCGTGGCACCGCGCGCGTCGGGGCCGGCGGCGTCGAGCGCGATTCGTTCCGCGTGCGGCCGGCCGCCTGGCTGCGTACAGCCCTCGCCGACGATCGAGTCATTGCGCACGATCACGCAGCCCACGGCCGGATTCGGCCAGACCTGGCCGCGCGCGCTATGCGCCAGGTCGAGCGCGCGACCCATCCAGTGGTGATGGTGCTCGGCGTATTTCGACCCAGAAGCGTGGGGCGCATGCCGGGTAGGCGCCATACCGCCTCCGCCGTTATGTATGCGCGCCCGGGTCTTCGAGGATGCAGCCCGCATCGCTAGAGCTGGGTCGGGTTGGGTGCGTCGCCGTAGACGGCTACCGGGTCGAACGTCTTTTCCTGTTCGGTAAAAACCAGCTCGGCCGGGCGCTTATCGGTCTTGACCGGTACGGCGCGATAGAAACAGGAGCGATAGCCCACGTGGCAGCTCGCCCCGCCGGTAATGGCCACCCGTAGCCAGACAGCGTCCTGGTCGTCGTCGATCCGTATTTCGACGATCTTTTGTACCAGACCGCTGGTCGCACCCTTGTGCCAGAGGCAGCCACGACTGCGGCTCCAGTAGTGGGCTTCGCCGGTCTCGATTGTGCGCTGCAGCGCTTCGGCGTTCATGACCCCCATCATCAAGACCTCGCCGGATTCGGCATCGGTGGTCACGACGGGCAGCAAGCCGTTCGCGTCGAACTTCGGCGCAAGAGTTCGGCCTTCCTCGACCTGGACAACGGATCGGCGTTCAGCAAAAGCAGGGCGGGAAACGGTCATAGAATACGTTTGGTTGTGGGGTGCGAATTGGTCATTCCGGACGTTATCAATCCGGCAAGAAGTCGATGAATTCGTCGGCCCGCTAAGGCGGGCAGGCGAACGCATGTTTGCCGCAAACAGCTGCTTCGGCGTTCCGTTCTGCTGCCCGATAAATAACAGCCGACCGGTGAGCGGCGTGAGTTGACGGGTCATCCATAGTGATGGCGTTGACGATCGAGTGAGGTCAGCGCTCGCCGATCACGGGCCTGATTGTTCGATACGGTCCAGCGGTTGCAGATGGAGGTGCTCCTTCACAGCATTATATGCAATGTTATAACGTTACATATTTAGAGGTTGGCGACGATTATGCCAAAGCCCGCTCGTTTGGCGCTAGGTGGGCGTCGGCTATGCGCTCTGGCGCGTGCGTATGCGCGCTCGGCTCGATCGGCCAGCCAAGGAAGGCCCGCTTTAATGAATCTGCCGCGAATTACCCTGCAACGATATCCGGGCGTGGAGCGGATATGAGTTCTCGTGCGCATGAGTCTGCCGCCGGCATGTGTTCACAGCGTCGAATGGATGGCTCCGACCGTGCGAATGTTGTGATTGTCGGCGCTGGGCCGGCGGGCCTGGGCGTGGCGCGCGTGTTGCAAGATCTGGGCGTGCCAGGCGTACGCATCTTCGAGCGCGAGCGTATCGGCGCATCGTTTTGTCGCTGGCCGCAGGAGATGCACTTCATCTCGCCGTCGTTCCCGGCCAATGCGTTCGGCCTGACCGATCTCAACGCCATCGGCTTCGACAGCTCGCCGGCGCTCATGCTCAAGCGCGAACACCCGAGCGGCGCCGAATACGCGCAGTATCTGGCGCGTACGGCCGAGGCGTTCGATTTGAACGTTACAACCGGCGTGGATGTAAGGGCGATCGGACGCGACGGCGACGAGCTCGTGCTGGACACGTCCACCGGGCCGGTGCGCACGCGCTTCGTGATCTGGGCAGCCGGGCAGTTCCAGTATCCCGATACACGCGATATCCCTGGGGCGGAATACGGCTTGCATTCCAGCGATGTGCGTCGCTGGGCCGATCAGGACGGCGACGAGATTCTCGTGGTGGGCGGCTACGAAAGCGGCATCGATGCCGCGGTCGGCCTGGCGGCGGCCGGCAAGCGCGTCACCGTACTCGGCCGTACGCCAGTCTGGGAAAGCGATGATCCCGACCCGAGCGTGGCGCTTGCACCGTATACCCGGGCCCGGCTGGATCGCGCGTTGGCCAACGGCTCTATCCGCCTGATCGGCGATGCCGACGTCATCGGCCTTGATCGGCCCAACGGCGTGACCCGGGTGTTCGCTGCCGACGGGCGTAGCTGGTCGAGCGAGGCCGCGCCCATTCTCGCCACCGGCTATGCCGGCAGCACCCAGCTGATCGCCGCCTGTTTCGAGTTCGACGAGGCCGGCTGCCCGTGCGTGACCGACAAGGACGAATCCACGCGACTGAGCGGGCTGTTCCTGGTCGGCCCGGAGCTTGCGCATCGCGGCCAGCAGTTCTGTTTCATCTACAAGTTTCGCCAGCGCTTCGCCGTGGTCGCGCAGGCGATCGCCGAGCGCCTGGGGCTGGATACCAGTGCGCTGGCGATCTATCGCGACCACAACATGTTTCTCGACGACCTGCGGTGTTGCGACGCCGCCGATTGCTGCAGCTAAGGCGCAGCGCGACGAGGCTTCATCACAGGACAGCAAGCATGACGTTATCGCTGACCAACAGCCTGGGCGGGCGCAAGCAGGCCTTCGTACCGATCACGCCGGGCCGGGTGCGTATGTATGTGTGCGGGCCGACGGTCTATAACTTCGCCCATATCGGCAATGCCCGCCCGGCCGTCGTTTTCGATGTGCTCGTACGGGTGTTACGTCGGCATTTTGCGGAGGTCACCTATGCCCGCAACCTCACCGATGTCGACGACAAGATCAACGCCGCCGCCGCGGCCGAGGGCTGTGCCATCGATACCGTGACCGAACGCTATACCCGCGCCTATCACGAAGACATGGCAGCGCTGGACGTCGCACCGCCGACGATCGAGCCGCGGGTGACCGCACATATCCCCGACATCGTCGCCCTGATCGAACGCCTGGTCGCCGACGGGCATGCCTACGAGGCCGAGTCGCATGTGCTGTTCCATGTGCCGTCGTTCACGGACTACGGCGCACTGTCGCGGCGTTCCACCGATGACATGATCGCCGGCGCCCGTGTGGACGTCGCACCGTACAAACGTCATCCGGCCGATTTCGTGCTCTGGAAACCGTCGACGCCCGAGCAGCCGGGCTGGGACAGCCCCTGGGGGCGTGGCCGGCCGGGCTGGCATATCGAATGCTCGGCGATGATCGAGCGCCATCTCGGCACGCCGATCGACATCCACGGCGGCGGGCGCGATCTGATCTTCCCCCATCACGAGAACGAAATCGCCCAGGGCACCCGCGCAAACTACTGGGTACACAACGGTTTCGTCACGGTCGAAGGGCAGAAGATGTCGAAGTCGCTCGGCAACGTGCTGCTCGTGCGTGATCTGCTGGAACAGGCGCCAGGCGAGGCGATCCGCTATGTGCTGTTGTGCGCGCATTATCGTCAGCCACTGGATTGGAGCGCAGATACATTGCAGCAGGCACGTCGGAGTCTGGATCGTCTCTACGGCGTGCTACGCGAGTTCGCGCCGCAGATCGACGGTGCGGACGAAGCCAGCGATGGGGCGTCGTATCTCGCCGAATTCAATGCCGCGCTCGACGACGATCTGAACACCCCGGCAGCGCTGGCCGAACTGTTCGCGCTGGCCCGGCGTGCCCAGGCCGAAACCGAGCCACTGGTACGCGCCGCCCGTACGGTTGCCCTGCGCACGGCCGGCGCACAACTGGGCCTATTGCAGCAGCCACCCGCGCAGTGGTTTCAACAAACATCGGATGCGTCGACAGCGCCCGACGTCGCCACGATCGAAGCGCTGATCGCCGAGCGCGAGCAGGCCCGTGCCGCGCATGCGTTCGACCAGGCGGATGCGCTGCGCGAACGTTTGCAGGCACTGGGCGTGGTATTAGAGGACCGGCCGGATCGCACCGAGTGGCGGGTCGCCTTGTCATGAGCGCCGGCGAAGGCAATTATTGGCAGCGGCACGCGGGCCTGGCAACGACGTTGCTGTTCGCCGCCGCAATCGTGATCGGTTCGACGCTCGGTTGGTTCGCCCCCGCTATCGGCCAACACGCGAGCGGCGCGGTCGATACCACCATTCTCTGGCTTGTGGGCTTGCTCATCTTCGAGGTCCGTCTCACCCGTTGTCGCCTGCGGCGTGCCGAGTTGCGTGTCCTGGCGCTGACCTGGATCGCAAACTTCGTGCTGATACCAGCGCTTGGCTTCGCGATCGCGTCGCTGTTTCTAAGCGGCCAACCGCTGTTTCGCACCGGGCTGATCATCTATTTCATGGCGCCCTGTACCGACTGGTTTCTCGGCTTTACGCGTCTGGCCCGGGGCAACACCGCGCTGGGTGCGATGCTGTTGCCGCTCAACATGGCGTCGCAGTTGTTGCTCTACCCCCTGTTCATCGCGATTTATGCTGGCGCCGCCGCGCCGGTGGATCCCGCGACCATGGGCGATACGCTGCTGAACTGGTTCGTCTGGCCGTTCGTGGTTGCAGTGGCGCTGCGTTTGCTCGCAGATCGAGCCTTGCCGCGGTCATGGCACAGACGGCTGATGCATGGCCTCGAACGCGTGATTCCCCTGCTAATCGCGCTGTTGATCGTGGAGATATTCGCTGCTCATATCGGCACGCTTGTCGAGCACGCCGACGTGTTCGCGACCGTACTGTTCGCCGTGTTCGCGTTCTTCGTGGCCACGTTCATTCTCGGCGAAGTCACTGCCCGCGTTGGACGCCTGGCCTATGCGGATCATGCGCTGCTGGCGATGACCACGGCTGCGCGCAATGCGCCCATGATGCTCGGGGTGACCGCGCTGGCCATGCCCGATCAGCCGCTGGTCTATGCCGCGATCATCATCGGCATGCTGGTCGAGTTCCCGCATCTGACGGCGTTGCGCCATATCCTGTTAAAGACTGGCACGGTCGAGGGCGCGCCCGTCGCCGAGGCGCGCGTACCATCGCCGCGGTCGGCGTCGTGAGGCCCATCCAGATGGCCCACGACATGCGCCAGCGTTTGATCGCGCCGGTGTTGCAGGCCGCAGGCCATGTCAGCTGCCTGAATGCCGGATCGATCACGCCGCATAAGGAGGCCAAGATAACCCTTGTACCTGCAGTTGCTTATCGAAAGCTGCATGCTGAAATCAACGGCAGCTTTTGCTACTTTGCGCCTCTATTCAGCTGAGTAGCGAGCTATCTCCCATGTTCGACGACGCGCCGACGCATCTGGTGGCCTTGCGTCATGCCCTGCACCAAAACCCGGAGCTGGGTTTCGAAGAGCAGGCCACGGCCGAGCGGGTCTGTGCCTGGCTGGACGAACTGGGCGTCGAATACGAACGCGGTATCGGCGTGACCGGGATCGTGGCCTGGGTGCAGGGCGAACAGCCGGGCGGTTCGATCCGCGTTGGCCTGCGGGCCGATATGGACGCGCTGCCGATTCATGAAACCAGCGGCGTGGCACATGCCTCGAAAGTGCCTGGGCGCATGCATGCCTGCGGCCACGATGGGCATACTACGATGTTGCTGGGTGCAGTGGAGCACTTCGCCGCCCATCGCGATTTTGCCGGCACGATCTACTTCATCTTTCAACCGGCCGAAGAAGGCGTGGGCGGGGCCAGCGCGATGATCGCCGACGGGCTGTTCGAGCGCTATCCGATGGATACGGTGTATGCGCTGCACAACTGGCCGGCGTTGCCGATTGGCCAGTTCGGGCTGATCGAAGGACCGATCATGGCAGGTGGCGATCGCGTGGACATCACGATCCACGGTCGCGGCGGCCATGGCGGGCTCAATCCGCACGGCTGTATCGA
>NZ_CAXGSH010000056.1:0-26110 GCF_964012375.1 uncultured Salinisphaera sp. | reverse complement strand
GGGCCAGGCCCCAGTCGCGATTGGCGGCCTGAAGCGCCGCCACGCCCTGCGCGGCCAACGGCACGCGGCGCAGACCGCGCCGAGCCAGCGTATCGAACAGCCGCGGCAGACGTTCGGCATTGGGCAGCAGCGACTGCGTCATCGGGTCGTGCAGCACACCACTCTGGGCGAGTGCTTCGAAATCCGGCGTGCTGCCGAACGAAAACACCACGCCGCGTTCGAGGCGCGCCAGCGCATCGAGGCCGCTGTTATGGGCGATGTCCTCGGCCTTGGTGGACCACGGCGATACCGTGCCCAGCCGCGGGATCGCGATCACGCCTTCGGGCATGTCGTCGCCGGCATCGACGCCCAGCAGCGCATGCAGGCGCGCGCGATCGTCGTCGCTCGGCGTACGGTTGAAGGCCGCAACGAACACTTCGCGGGCCACCAGGCTGGCCACGTCGATGCCGGCGCCCGACAGGCCGCCGCGTAGGCGTTCGAGTTCGAATTCTGCCAGCGCCGGCTCACCGACGATGACGTGTACGGCGGCGATCGCGTGTTCGCCTACCGATTGACCAGACTGCGCCACGACAGACCCTCGCTTTGATTGGCCACATGCACCCAGTCGGCCGTGGTCGACAGCGCTTGGGCAAGCGCGGCCTGGGCCAGTTCCGGGCGATTGTTGGATTCACTGATATGCGCCACGACCAGCTGCTGCAGGCCAGTGGCATCGATTTGCGTCAGCAGCTCGGCGGCCTGCTGGTTGCTCAGGTGGCCGAGCTTGCCGGCCACCCGTCGTTTGAGCGACGCCGGATAGGGGCCGGTGGCCAGCATGTCCGGGTCGTGATTGCATTCGAGCACGAGCGCATCGCAGGCATCGACCATTTCGCGCACGTGCGGCGTGGCATAGCCACTGTCCGAGAGAATGCCCAGGCGCTTGTCGCCGTTGCCCACGATCAGCTGCGCGGGCTCGCGCGCGTCATGGGGCACGGGATAGGGAAAAAGCTCCAGATCGCCGATCGCGAACGGCTCGTGCGGGGAATACAGCTCGGTGGCAGCAAGCGCGTCGGTGGCCTTGGCTGCCTGGGTGCCGGGCGTGAGCCACACGGGAATTTCGTGACGGCGCGAAAAACGCGATACGCCGCGCCAGTGATCGTCGTGTTCGTGGGTGATGACCAGGGCATCGATATCCGACGGCGTGAGTTCTAGGCGCGCGAGCCGGCGCTCCATCTCGCGGGCGGAGAACCCGCAGTCGATGAGCAGCCGTGTCTGGCCGTATTCCACCACCAGCGCGTTGCCCTTGCTGCCGCTGCCCAGCAGCGCGAACCGCATGTCCGAGTGAACCCGGTTCATGCGCGCTTGCTGCAACGCTGCACTAGCGGCCGCCCTGCCCGCCGCCGGACCCGGGGTTGCCGCCACCTGGCCCCTGGCGCGTATACACCGGAAACGGACGCACCTTGCTGTCGCCGTTGGCGGGCGTGACCTTGGCCGTACCGCGCCGGGTGACTTCGTCGATACGGATCACCGAATGCATGGGAATATAAGAGCGCTCGACGTCGGCAAACTCGTCGGCGAGCTTTTCCTCTGCCGGGTCGATCACCAGCGAAGAGCGCTCGCCGAAGACGAGCTTTTCGATTTCGACGAACCCGAACAGCGCGCCCTGGGAGACAGAGCGCGCGAATACTTCGTAGACTTCACCCTGGTTGAAGAACGCCACGCGGTAGAGACGCTGCTTGGAGTCTGCTGACGACATGGCAGGGCCGATCCAGGGGGTCAAAAGATGGCGGAGAGGGTGGGATTCGAACCCACGTGGGGCGGTTAGCCCCCAACCGATTTCGAGTCGGTGCCGTTATGACCGCTTCGGTACCTCTCCTGAAACTCGTTCAGCCTGCCGGCGCTTTTGCGGGGTACGCTGGCCGCAGGCTTATTGCGAAGTCGCGTATGTTAAATGATTAAGACGGCTTTCCCAAGACTTGCGTGCAAGATAGCCTGAACACATGACCCGGTTCTTGCCACAACGCCCGCCACTGCGCTTTTTTCGGTCCGCGATGCGATGAGCGGATTGCGCGAACTGCTGCGCATTCTGCAGCTGACCACCATCGCCGCGCTCACGCTGGCGCTGTCGACGTGTATCGAACGCCCCGGCCTGCTCGAACAGATCGACACCCTCGGCACGCTGCGCGTGGCCACGGTCAATTCCGCGACCACCTACTATCTCGACGCCGACGGCCCCACCGGCTTCGAATACGATCTGATTCGCGAATTCGCCCAGTCGCTAGGGCTGCGCTTCGATATGGTGGTGATGCCCGATCAGCAGGCCGTGATCGATGCTGTCGCCTCCGGCCATGCGCATATCGGCGTGGGTGTGGCGGTCAGCGAGCCGCGTCGACAACGCGTGCGCTTCACCCCGCCCTACGACGAATCCGCGCTCGAGGCCGTGTACCGGGTGTACAAGCACAAGCCGAAAACCCTGGCCGATCTGTCCGGCGACCTGGTGCTGCCGGCACATACGGCATTCGCCGACTGGCTGCGCAGCAACCGCCCGGAAATCGAATTTCGCGTCGATGATCAGGCCAATACCGAGGAGCTGATGGACCGCGTGGCGGCGGGCGATCTTGTGGCCACGGTAGCCAGCGCGGATATCGTCGACATGAACCAGCGCTACTACCCGAACCTGCGCGTGGCCTTCACCCTCGACGACGTGCGCCAGCATACCGCCTGGGCGGTGGCGGGCCGCGGCGACATGAGCGGCGACGATACGCTCTACAACGAAGCGATCGCCTTTCTCGAGCAGGTCAAGCAGAACGGCCGGCTGCATATCCTGCGCGACCGCTACTTCGGCCACGTGAAAAGACTCGGCTTCGTGGGCGGCCACGAGTTCGCCCGCCAGGTGGATAACCGGCTGCATCTGTGGGAAGACTATTTCAAGCGCGCCGGCGAGCAATACGGCCTCGACTGGCGCCTGCTGGCCGCCATCGGCTATCAGGAATCGCACTGGGACAAGAACGCGGTCAGCCCCACCACCGTGCGCGGCATCATGATGCTCACCCAGGCCGCCGCGTCCGACATGGACGTAACCAACCGCCGCGACCCGGCCCAGAGCATCGACGGCGGCGCCCGTTATTTCGTGCGCATGCTCGAACGCATGCCGGATGAAATACAGCAGCCCGATCGCACCTGGTTCGCGCTGGCCGCCTACAACATCGGCTATGGCCACGTCATGGACGCGCGCCGCCTGCTCGAGGATCGCGGGCGCGACCCCAATCTATGGGTCAACCTGCGCGATGCCCTGCCCTGGCTCACCCAGGAACGCTATATCTCGGATACCCGCTACGGCTATGCGCGGGGCCACGAAGCCGCGACCTATGTCGGCAATATTCGCGCCTACTTCGACATCCTGTCGTGGATGACCAACAACCGCACCACCCAGGAACCGCCCGCGCTCGACGAGGGCCAGTCGCCTACCGCGCCCGAAAGCGAAACCGGCACCGAAAACAAGACGACGATATCGATCGATTCACCCGCGTTCTAGGCCTGTTAACGCCAATAAAATCGTCGTGCCGCGCTCATTTTGATAAGACAAGGCACCGTGCGCGGCTCGGCCCTGGAATAACTTCGGCCGGCGCCACGCGCCTTGTCTGGCACGATTTTGAGTCGCGACCCGCAGCCGATCGACCGTACCAACATCAGAACACGACAAAAACGGTCGGGCCACGGTGTTAGCAACCCGACTGTCCGCTGCGACGCCGAGCCGGGCCGCCGCTAGAAATCCACCTCGTAGCCGAGCTTGAAGGTCCGCCCACGGCCCTTGAAATAGTACTCGTCGCTGATACGCGCGGCCTGCGAGTAGTAGGTGAAGTAGTCCTTGTCGAACAGGTTGTCGATACCCAGGCTCATCCGGCCCACCGGCAGGGCGTGGCCAATGGACGCGTTGACGAGCGTAAAGCCGTCGAAATCGAGCTGCTCGTTCTCCACGTCGCGATCGAAATAATGCACGGCCTGAATATGTGACGAAAAATCCGGATTCCAGTTTGCGCTCCAGCCAGCACTGAGCGTATCGGGCGCGATATTGATACCGGTCAGATCGGTATCGACACGGCCATCGCCGTCGGTATCGGATTCGCCTTCGGCTTGGGCATATGAGAGATCGAAACGATGCCGGTCGCCGACCTGGGCCCGGCCGGTGATTTCGAAACCGTGAATCTCGGTTTTTTCCCGGCTGCCCACGAACGACCCGTTGCGCTCGGTCAGACGCTCGCCGAGATCGGAGTTGGATTCGTAGTAACTCAGTTCCAGGCCGTAGCGCTCCCAGTCCAGGCGCGTGCCGATTTCCCGCGTATCGGTGACGATCGGCGTGAGCTCGATCAGTTCGTCCGCGTCCCGGCCGGCCTTGTTGATACCGCGCAGCGCACGGCCGACGTCGGGCATGCCGAAGCCTTCGGAGTAGCTCGCATAGAGCTGGCCCCAGGACGTGGCCTGATAGACCAGGCCGGCGTTGTACAGCGTTTCGGAATAGCGCGGCGTGCCGCCGCCCACCTCCACAGCGTCGTTGACGATGTTTTTACGGTCGATGGTCGCATAGTCGTCGACATCGAGCCGTGCCCGTTCTTCGCGAACACCGCCGGTCAGGGTCAGCGATTCGAACGGGTGCAGATCGGTCTGCAAGAAACCGGCGTAGCTACGAAAACGCGTTTCCGGCACATAGGTGCGCCCGGTCTGGGCGAGTACCTGCTGGGTTTCGTCCTGCAACAGATCAAAGCCGGTGGCCACATCGACGAAGCCGTCGAACATGCCTTGGCGGTTGAGCGAGAACTGGGCGCCGTACTTGTCGGATTCGTTGCGGGTCTGATCGAAGGCCTCTTCGCCATTGACCTGGTACGGGAAGAACGTCGTGGTCCCGAACTGGGCACGAAACCGCTGGGTATAAAGCTGGGCGTCGATCGAATTGCCATGCCAGTCGGCATGCTCGTAGGACACCCGCGCGGTGGTCACGCGGTTATAGCCGGGATCGCCGAGCGGGTCGCCCTTGCGTGCAGTCGTCGGCACGCCGTTGGCGCGGCCACCCTCGGTCACCACGGGCACGTAGTCGCCGTCGCTTTCCAGGTCGAAATGGTTCAAGGAAAACTGGACCTGCTGATCGTCGTCGATCCAGTAGCCTGCCTTGGCCAGAATGTCGTAGCTGTCGGAATCCTGGATCTCGCCCGGATAGGCAACGCCGATATTCTCGCCATTGCCATCGTAAAAAGCACCGCGCTCCTGCCAGCTCGCGGCGGCCAGATAATCCCAGTCGCCCTTGGCGCCGCTGATGCGGTAGTCGGCCTTGTAGCCGAGCCCGTCGCCGCGGAAGTCGTCGTCGCTGGTCAGACTCAGGCCGGCATGCTGGTTGACCTCGCCGCCCTCGGGCCGACGGGTGATGAAATTGATGATGCCGCCCGTCGCGCCCAGACCACGTTCGGCGCTGGCGCCGTAGATGACCTCGATACGCTCGACCATGCTCATGTCGATCGTATAGCTGTCACGCGAGCTGTCGCGTAGCGGGTTGGATTGCGGCACACCGTCGATTAGAAACTGTGGGTCGCGGCCGCGCAGTGTCTCGCCCGCATTGGACAGCTTCTGCCGGCTCGGCGAGTACGACGGGATCAGATTGGACAAGACCTGGCCCGGGTCGTTGGTTGTGGCCAACTGCTGTTCGATCTGCTGTCGATCAATGACCGTTATGCGACGCGGCGACTTGTCTTTCTCGGTTTTGTTACGTGTAGCGCTGATCGTAATCGGGCCCAGTTCCGTTTCGCTCACCGGCTTGAGCGAGTCCTGCGCATACGCGCTGATGGGCATCGCGCTATACGAAATAACCATGGCGCTTGCCACGGCCGTACGTTTGACACGGCGCCGCCGCGCATCCTGGCCCCAGGTAATCGACAAGGCTATCCCCTTTACAAGTAGCAATTGGCAAAAAATCGGCCGCGAATATAAATGATATTGATTCTTATTTGCATAACCCGTTGTGCGCAACTCGTCGTCATGCCTGTGGCAGGCCGTTGCTCTCGCCCGGTCGCACTGGCACCGAAGCCGGTCTCGAACAGGCTCGAATATCGCGCACGCCATAAGAGCTTTCCGTTGAGGATCACAATGATTCTCATTACAGTGCGACGCTCACTGTGCGCCTTGTAGCGTTCAATCCCCTCGTCGCCCATGCCGTGAGACATCGCTCTTGCCGATTTCCAGAACGTCGTTAACACCCTGATGACCAGCATGGATCGTTCTCTGGCGGGTGTTTCAATCAGCCGCGCGGTGTTTCGTTCGCGACGGCGGCTGTTGCTCGGGCTGGCGGGCGCTGCGCTCTGGCCGCTGATCGGGAGAAGCGCCGAATCGCTGCGCGTCGTCACGCTTTTTCAAGGCGCGACCGACACCGCGGTCGCGCTCGGCGTGGCGCCGGTGGGCGTGGTCGAATCCTGGCAGGACAAACCGATCTACCCCTACTTGCGTACGGCGCTGGCGAACGCCCAGGTGGTTGGTCTCGAAACGCAGCCGAGCCTGGAACATATCGTGTTGCTCGAGCCGGACGTCATCGTTGCCTCGCGTTTTCGGCATGCGCGTATCGAGCCGCTGCTCGCACGGATTGCACCGGTCGTGATGCTCGACGACATTTATCGGTTCCGACAGACGCTGTCGGTCATGGCAGAGGCGCTCGGGCGCGAACAACAGCGACGGGAGCTCATCACACAACTGAATCACCGTATTCAGCATCTGCGCGCCCGCTTACATACGCGGTTCGACCGGCGCTGGCCGCTGACGGTGTCGCTGCTCGATATCCGGGCGAACGAGGTCCGCAGCTATCTGGCGTCCAGCTTCGGCGGTTCGGTGCTTGAAGCACTCGGCTTTCGCTGGAACGAAACCAGCCGCAGCGCAAACGGCGTATCGCTGAAGTTGAGCGGCGTGGAAAGCCTGCCCGCGGTCGATGCCGACGTGTTCTTCGTGATTCTGCATAGCCGCAGTGCCGCGGTCCGCGCACATTACCAACGCCTGCAGGCGCATCCGCTGTGGCAACGCATGGCGGCGCCGACCCGCAAGCAGGTCCGGGAAGTCGATGCCGTGGCCTGGGTGCTTTCGGGCGGCATCCTCGGGGTCATGCACATGCTCGACGATATCGAGCACTGGCTCGATCGTGAGAGCGCACGCGCATGAACACACCGCAGCGACTGTTCGCACTCGTTGTCGTACTGATCGGCTGCGCGGTGGTAAGCCTCATGGCCGGTGTCCACTGGATGAGTCCGGCCGATATCGGCCATGCCTTCTGGATGCCCTCGGCGACGAACGTCGACGACCTGGTGATTCGGACCACGCGCCTGTCGCGTACCGTGCTGGCCATCGTGGTCGGCGCCAGCCTGGCCGTGGCCGGCGGTATCCTGCAGACGCTCACGCATAATCCGCTCGCCTCGCCGGGTATTCTCGGCATCAATGCCGGCGCGCTATTCGCGGTGGTGCTGATCGCAACCACGGATGTCCTGGCAGCGCACCTCAATCCCTATGCCGGCGCCTTTGCCGGCGCAGCGATTGCTGCGGCCATCGTCTGGTGGCTGGCGATGCGGCGCCAGACTGCCACCCCGCTGCATCTGATCCTCGCCGGCGCCGCGCTCGCAGCGCTGTTCGGGGCGATGAGTCAGGCATTGCTGGTGATCGATCAACAGGGTCTGGATACAGTGCTGTTCTGGCTGGCCGGCTCGGTGTCCGGGCGCAGCCTCGATACGGTCTGGCCGCTGATTGGCATCGCCGTACTCGGGTTGTTGCTGAGCGCTGCGCTGCTGCGCGATCTCAACCTGCTTGCCGCCGGCGACACCATTGCCGCGGCCGTCGGTATTCGCCTGCCCCGTCTTCAAGCGATGGCGATTGCCGTGATCGTATTGCTGGCCGGCGCGTCGGTCGCCATGGCCGGCAATATCGTATTCATCGGTTTGATCGTGCCGCATATCGCGCGCCGTCTGCTGGGCGTCGACCATCGCCGCTGGCTGCCCGGCGCGGCCGTGATCGGTGCGACTCTTGCCCTGATCGCCGATATCGTGGCCCGGCTGCTCATCGCGCCCGGCGAAGTACCGATCGGGGTAATGACCGCGCTGATCGGCGCGCCGGTATTCATCGCCCTGATACGGCGGCAGGCGACCGCGCATGCCTGAGTCCCGTGCACTGCGTCTGGGCCGCTGGTCGCGCCGGTTCAGCCCGTCGCCCTGGCGCAACGCCCTGGGCACCCTGCTGCTGTGTAGCCTCGCCGGCATTGGCGCGCTCATGCTTGGCGCGATACCCCTGTCGCCGCCGGCCTTCCTGCATGCATTGGTCCAGCCTGACAGCCACGCCGGGCTGATCGTGCTGCAGCTGCGCGCTCCGCGCGTACTGCTGGCATTGCTGTGCGGCGGCGCGTTGGCGGTGTCCGGCTGGCTTTTCCAGCAGGTGATGCGTAACGCGCTCGCCTCGCCGGATACGCTGGGTGTCACGGCAGGCGCGAGCGCGGCGGCGGTCGCGTATCTTTCGTATCTGGCCGCAGACTGGGGTATGTCGGGGCTACCGATTGCGGCAATGGCGGGTGCGCTGGCCGTGATCGCTGTGGTGTATCGCCTGGCCTGGCATCGGGGTACAACGCCATTACGGCTCATCCTGATGGGTATCGGCATGGCCGCACTCTGCGGCGCGATCACCACTTTCATTCTGGTATCCAGCCCGCTGAGCACCACGCTATCGGCCTATGTATGGCTGACCGGCAGTGTGTATGGCGCCAACTGGACCGAGGTAGGACAGCTGGCGCTGTGCTGTACCGGGCTGGCACTGGTGCTCGTAGCACTGCTGCGCCACGCGCTGCTGGCGCCGCTCGACGATGGCCTGGCCACCGGGCTTGGCGTGAAGGTCCAGCGCACGCGTGCGCTACTGACGCTGGTTGCTTCACTCATGGCCGGCGTTGCGATCGCCTGGGGCGGCGCCATGGCATTCGTGGGCCTGGTTGCGCCGCATATCGCACGCCAGATCACGCCTTCGCCCGGCGCTGCACAGCTGATCACCAGTGCAGCACTCGGTGCTACCCTCGTCATACTCTCCGACCTGCTCGGACGCACGCTGTTCACGCCGCTGGATCTGCCGGCCGGCATATTCGTGGCCGCGATCGGTACGCCCTTCTTTCTCACTCTGCTTCTGCGACAGGCGCGTTAGCTATGACGCAGCTTTCTGCAACGCATATCACGGCCGGCTATCAGCACGAGGCGATCCTGCGCGAACTGACCTTGGCGCTGCCCGAAGGCCAACTGTCGGTTCTCATCGGCAGCAATGGCTGCGGCAAGAGCACGCTCTTGAAAACGCTGGCCAGGCTGCTCGCCCCCTGGAACGGTGAGGTGGTGCTCGACGGCGCGGATATACATCGCCAGCCCACTCAGGCTGTCGCCCGTACATTGTCGTTGCTCCCGCAACAGCCGGTCGCACCCGAAGGCCTGCGCGTGCGCGAACTGGTCGCGCTCGGTCGGCATCCGCATCAGAGCTGGCTTTCGCAATGGTCAGAGCGCGACGAGGCCTGTGTGGACGACGCACTGGCGCGCACCGACCTGCTGACGCTGGCGGATCGCCCCGTGGATTCGTTGTCCGGTGGCCAGCGCCAGCGCGCCTGGATTGCCATGGCCGTGGCCCAGGACACGCCGCTCATGCTGCTCGATGAGCCGACGTCCTTTCTCGATCTCACCCACCAGCTGGAGGTGCTGGATCTGCTCAAGGCGCTCAATCGCGATGCCGGCAAGACGATCGTTATGGTGCTGCACGATCTCAATCTAGCCTGTCGCTACGCTGATCACATGGTGGCACTCAAGCACGGGCGCATTCATGCCCAGGGTACGCCCGATGACGTGGTTACCGAGGTCAATGTACGCGAGGTTTTCGAACTCGACTGCCGTGTCATTGCCGACCCGTTCTTCGGCGTGCCGTTGTGTATTCCGTTCGGCCGCGCCCCGTCTTCATGATGCCGGCGGCCCATGGTTTCAGCGCGGCTGACTGGCAATATCTGACCGGGTCGCTGCAGCTTGTGGATGCCGCACGCCTCGATCGGCCAACATTGAGCGTGGCTGATTTCACCGACGCGGCGCGCTGTCGCCAGCTGCTCGACCAACTCGGCCCGGTCATTGGCGCGCCGTCGCGGCGTGTCACTGCCTCGCTGCTATCCAAACGGCTGGCCTTTCTGATCACGGGCGCGAGCTTCTATGCCCTGTCCGCCTGTGATCGCAGCCTGGACATATCGGCCGACAACTGCCGTATCGATGCCAGCCACGACGGTACGCGCTGGACATCCTGCCTGCCCCTGCATCGCCTCGATGCGCAGGCCTTGCCGTCCAATCAGCGCGATCGCGCCCGGAGCGTGCTTGTCGGCCAGGTCTTTGCCGGCCTCATCGCGCCGCTGTGGGCGGTATTGCACCAGGTCAGCGGCGTGCCCATGCGCATGCTCTGGGAAAACACGGCAGTACGTGTCTATTCCTTATATGAGCGCCGTATGGTCGACTTCACCGAACCGGCGGCGATCGCGCGCCGCGATGCGGACTGGCGTTTTCTCATCGACGCCCCGCCGGCCCTGTTCGGCGGGTCCGTCAATCCACTGGCGCGTTTCCTGTATGCGCCCACCCACCGGGCCGATGGCGAGACCGTGCGCTTTCGGCGTACCTGCTGTCTGTACTTCAAGGCCACGCAGCCGCCGGTTTATTGCCGCACCTGTCCGCTGCTCACGGTCGCCGAGAAAAAAGGCCCTGAACGGATCACAGCGAAACAGCGCTGAGTTTTGGTCGCTGCCTGCACGATGCGGCGTTCCACGCCTCGTGCAGGCACAAAAAAAGGCGCACGACCGAAGCCGCGCGCCTTTGCGATTCGACTAACCGTTACCTGATCAGGCCGTGAAGCGGTTATGCAGACCGCATTCGCGATTGCCCAGCACCTTGGTCGGATCGTAGTAGTTGGTTTCGTTGGGCAGGCCATGCTTCTCGCGATAGGCCGCCATGTCGTCGGCGGTCCACTCGAGCACAGGCGCGACCTTGACCACGCCGCCCGGCTTGTCCTGGGAGACAATATCCATGTTCTTGCGGAACTCGGTCTGGTCGCGACGCACGGCGGTCAGCCACACATCCGGCGCCATCGCCTGCATGGCACGGCCGAAGGGCTCCAGCTTGACCTGACGGGTGAACTCCTCGTGCTGCGGGTCGTCCACGTCCGGAATGCCCATCAGCGCATCGCGACGCGCGGCCGAAGACAGCGGGTTGAACACGTGCACGTTCAGCTTGAGGTCTTCGATGAGCTTCTCGGCGAACAGGTAGGTCTTGCGCGTGGCGTAGCCGGAGTCGATCCAGACCACGTCCATGTCGGGCTGAACCTGGGTTGCCAGATGCAGGATCACCGCCTCTTCCGGGCCGAAGTTGGTGGTCACGATGGTCTTGCCACCGAGGCCGACCGCCCATTCAACGATTTCCTTCGGATGCTTGCCGGCGAGTTCGGCATTGGCGTTGGCGACATCGACTTGCATGCTGCTACCTCGTTTGAATTGCTTCATGCGCGACGCCGACGAACGAACCCTCGCATCGCGCTACCTTGAATGACGCCTATGATAAGCGCGAATACGTTATTTTAAAGACGCACTCTTAGACTGATCCGGAATAACGATATTTTCCGGATCATCGGTTGCGCTCGTGCGGGACGCGATAGCCATTCAGTCGAGGCGCGTGTTGGCTTACACTGACGACCCTTTGACACAGGCCCGCGAAACCATGGCTCAGTACATCTACACGATGAACGGCGTCGGCAAGGTCGTGCCGCCGAAGAAACATATTCTTCGAGACATCTATCTGTCCTTCTACCCGGGCGCCAAGATCGGCGTGCTCGGCTACAACGGCGCCGGCAAGTCCACCCTGCTGCGCATCATGGCCGGTATCGATACCGAGATCGAAGGCGAAGCCCGGCCCATGCCCGGCATCAATATCGGTTATCTGCCGCAGGAGCCGCAGCTCGACGAATCCAAGGACGTACGCGGCAACGTCATGGAAGGCCTCGGCGACATCGCCGAAAAGCTCGCCCGCTTCAACGAAATCAGTGAAGCCTTTGCCGACCCGGACGCCGACTTCGATGCCCTGCTCACCGAACAGGCCGAGCTGCAGGAAGCTATCGACGCCGCTGACGGCTGGGAAATCAACAACACGCTGGATCGTGCCGGTGAAGCACTGAACCTGCCGCCGTGGGACGCCGACGTTTCCAAGCTGTCCGGCGGTGAGCGCCGCCGCGTGGCCCTGTGCCGACTGCTGCTGTCCAAGCCGGACATGCTGTTGCTCGACGAGCCGACCAACCATCTGGACGCAGAATCCGTGTCCTGGCTGGAACGCTTCCTGAAGGACTTCTCGGGCACGGTCGTGGCCGTGACCCATGATCGCTACTTCCTGGATAACGTCGCCGGCTGGATTCTGGAACTCGACCGCGGCCACGGTATTCCCTACGAAGGCAACTACTCCTCCTGGCTGGAACAGAAGGAAAAACGCCTCGAACAGGAACAGAAATCCGAAGACGCCCACCAGAAAGCCATCAAGGCCGAGCTGGAATGGGTGCGCTCGAACGCCAAGGGCCGCCAGTCCAAGTCCAAGGCGCGCCTCAAGCAGTTCGAGGAGCTGCAGTCCAAGGAATACCAGAAGCGCAGCGAGACCAACGAAATCTATATCCCGCCGGGGCCGCGCCTGGGCGATCTCGTGTTCGAGATGAACAACGTCACCAAGTCCTATGGCGACCGCACGCTTTACGAAGACGTATCGCTCAAGGTTCCGCAGGGCGCGATCGTGGGCATCATCGGCCCCAACGGTGCGGGTAAGACGACGCTGTTTCGTATGCTCAACGGCGAAGAGCAGCCCGACTCGGGCGAAATCCGCGTGGGCGATACGGTCGACCTGGCCTATGTGACCCAGTCACGCGAGGAGCTCAACTCCGACAAGACCGTGTGGCAGGAAGTCTCCAACGAGCAGGACATCCTGCAGATCGGCAATTACGAGATCCCGTCGCGTGCCTATATCGGCCGCTTCAACTTCAAGGGCTCGGACCAGCAGAAGCGGGTATCGGAACTCTCCGGCGGTGAACGCAACCGACTGCAGCTGGCCAAGCTGTTGCAGAAAGGCGGCAACACCCTGCTGCTCGACGAACCGACGAACGACCTGGACGTGGAAACCCTGCGTGCTCTGGAAGAAGCGTTGCTGCAGTTCCCAGGCGCGGTGCTCGTGATCTCGCATGATCGCTGGTTTCTCGACCGTATCGCCACCCATATCCTGGCGTTCGAGGACGATGACGTGGTCTTTCTGGAAGGCAATTACCAGGACTACGAAGCCGATCGCAAACGCCGCCTCGGCAATGCCTCCGAGGGCTCGGCCAAGGCCAAGCACCGCAAGCTGGCCTGATCGCCGCGCTGCCTGAACGGCACGAAAAAAAGCCCCGGTCGGCGATCGATCGGGGCTTTTTTGTGGCCGGAATCAAATGCCCGGCGCGGCGCGCTCAGTCGAACAATGAGCGCAGCGAGGCCCGAACGCGTTCGAAAAGCGAGCGCCGTTTGCGCGGTTGCGGGCCATAGTGCAAGAGCGCGCCGAGCACGACCGCCGCGCCAACAACCGCCGCGCCGGTAATTACCGGGTGACGACAAACTTCATCCACCACGCGCGATGGGGTAAGCGGGCGTGCGTTCCGGCGTTCGAATCCCGTACTCATAATCTCTCCCGAGGCAGCTGGCTCACGGCCTTTGCAGCGTCTGCCGGCCGTGTCCCGATCCGGGGCGCGGCCATCCGCACCCGGCGTATTCAAGTGGCTGGACCGGCATCTCGAGATCCGGTCGAACCCTTGGCGAGTGTACCCCCGGCAACGCTTAAATCATGTCAGGACTTCCACCGACGCGCGGCCCTGCCCGGCGCGCTACATTGAAGGTCGCCTAGAGTACGGAGCGCACGCATGACCCCATACCGACCGATCGACCCTCGCAACGACGACGACACCGAGCTGGACAGCGCGCGCGAGCGCGAAAAACAGCGCGCACTCGCCCTGGCAGCCAGCGTGGGTTCGCTCATGGTCGGCATGCGACGCGGCGGGTTATCGGGCCTGTTGCTCGGCGCCTTCAGCGGCTATCTGGCCTATCGCGCCTCCACCGGGCGCGGGCTCAAAGGTACCGGTCGCGCCCTCGCACGCGGCGCCGAACGTACGTTGACCGGCCATCGCACGGGCCCGCTGGATCTCTCGGCCAGCATCACCATCGCCCGTTCGCGCGAAGAGCTGTATGCGTTCTGGCGCGATTTCACCCGTCTGCCCGCGATCATGACGTCCATTACCGCGGTAGATGACCTGCCCGACGGTCGCTCGCGCTGGCAGGCCGAGACGCCGCTGGGCGGCACCTACGAATGGGAGGCTAAAATCGTCGAGGACGTGCCCGGCGAGCGCATCGCCTGGCGCAGTGTCGAAGGATCGGACGTACCCCAGACCGGCGAGATCCGTTTTGCCCCGGCGCCCGCCGGCCGCGGCACGCAGGTGGAACTCAACCTGCGCTACGAACTGCCGCACGGCTTGCTGGCGGCGGCACCGCTGAATTTCGTTAATGCGCTGTCGCGCGAAGCCGTGCGCGAGGATCTACGCCACTTCAAGCAGGTGATGGAGGCCGGCGAAGTACCGACCGGTGCCATTCATGCCTCGGCCCATGAAGGAGTCGCGCGATGAAAGCCGTATGCTGGCACGGCGCGCAGGACATGCGCGTGGATAACGTGGCCGACCCGCAGATTCTCAATCCGCGCGACGCCATCATCAAGGTTACCTCGACCGCGATCTGCGGTTCCGACCTGCATCTCTACGGCGGCTTCATGCCGGGCATGCAGGCCGGCGATATCGTCGGCCACGAGTTCATGGGCGAGGTCGTCGAGCTCGGCTCGGCGGTCACCAACCTGTCGATTGGCAATCGCGTGGTCGTGCCGTTCACCATCGCCTGCGGCCACTGCTTCTTCTGCGACAGCGGTTACCACTCGCTGTGCGACAACTCCAACCCGAACGCCGGTGTGGCCGAGAAGATGTGGGGCCAATCGCCCTCGGGGCTGTTCGGCTATACGCATATCCTGGGTGGCTATGCCGGTGGCCAGGCCGAGTATGTGCGTGTGCCCTATGCCGATGTCGGCCCGATGGTCGTGCCGGATTCCGTATCTGACGAGCAGGCCCTGTTTCTGACCGATATCTTTCCGACCGGCTATCAGGCCATCGCCCAGTGCGATATGCAGCCCGGCGATACCGTCGCCATCTGGGGCTGTGGCCCGGTGGGCCAGTTCGCCATCGCCAGCGCGAAAATGCTGGGCGCGGCACGCGTGATCGCCATCGATACCGTCGACGAACGCCTCGATATGGCAGCAACCCAGCACGGCGCCGAAACACTCAACCCGCGTGAAGTCGGCAATACGTTGCAGCTGGTTGAAGCACTACGCGACATGACTGCCGGCCGTGGGCCGGATATCTGTGTCGACGCGGTCGGCCTCGAGGCACACGGCGTGGGCCTGGAATACTGGTACGACAACATCAAGCAAAGCCTGCAGATGGAAACCGCACGGCCGATCGTGCTGCGCCAGGCGATCATGGCCTGTCGCAAGGCAGGCACGGTATCCATTCCCGGGGTCTATGGCGGTATTGCCGACAAGATCCCGGTCGGCGCTTTGATGAACAAGGCACTCACGATCAAGACTGGCCATACCCATGTGCAGCACTATCTCAAGCCGTTGATGGATCACGTCGAGCGCGGCGATATCGACCCGAGCTTCGTGATCACCCACCGCATGCGTCTGGACCAGGCCCCGGAGGCCTACGAAATGTTCCAGGCCCGGCGTGACAACTGCATCAAGGTGGTCATGCAGCCCTGACGCAATACGCCCGGCCGCCCGGCGGGTGGCCGCGGCGCGCCGATTGACCCTGTCCATGGCCTGCCGGCTTCACGAAACGGGCCGGCTGCCATAGACTGCAGCGCATGCCAGATACAGACATCCTCGGCCGGATCGCGGCCCAGCTCGAGCGTATCGCCGATACACAGGAAGCACAGCTTGCCGATGCGCGCCGCGCGGTCGGCACGGATATCGACTGGTCGGCGCATGCGTTTCGCTGGCGCGACGACGGCCGCCTCCAGGCCATCGATGCACCGCAGGCGCTGCCGCTGGATCGGCTACGCGGTATCGACACCCAGAAACAGCGCCTGCTGGCCAATACTCGCCAGTTCGTGGCCGGCTTGCCCGCCAATAACGCGCTGCTGTGGGGTTCGCGGGGCTCGGGCAAGTCGTCGCTGGTCAAGGCATTGCTGCCCGCCTTCGTCGACGACGGCCTGCGCGTGGTCGAAGTACCGGCCCATCGCCTGGTCGATCTGCCCGACCTGGTAGCCACTCTCGCCGAGCGGCCGGAGAAATTCATCGTCTTCTCGGACGATCTGTCGTTCGAAGCCGGTGACGGCAGCTACAAGGCGCTCAAGGCCGTACTCGACGGCTCGCTCGCGGCCGCACCCGATAACGTGCTGATCTATGCGACCTCGAACCGGCGTCATCTGCTGCCGGAGTTCCAGTCCGAGAATCAGGCCGCACAGCAAATCGACGGCGAGATTCACCACGGCGAAGCGGTCGAGGAAAAGATCTCGCTGTCGGAACGCTTCGGCCTGTGGCTGTCGTTCTATCCGTTCGACCAGGCGAATTATCTCGCCATCGCCGTCAAGCATCTGGCCGCGCACGGTATCGATGCCGAAATCGGCGTCGGCGCGCCCTGGGAACGCGCAGCCCTGCAGTGGGCGCTGGCACGCGGCACTCGCAGCGGGCGTACCGCCGAGCAGTTCGCCCGCGATTGGGCGGGGCGCCAGTCCTTGGCGCAGGCGGACAATTAACCACAGACGCAACCTTGAGCGAGCGTTAGCGAGCTTGGCTGTATTTGGGTCCCTTGGGCTTAGCGCCGAGCAGCGGAGGCGATCGCGGGCTTGTTAATTGCCTAGGGCCAGCCGGATGTCTGAGCGAAGCGAGTTTCCGGCTGGCCCGCGTTCGGACGGAGCCGCGCAGGGAACCGATGCGCAGCATCGGCGCAAGACAGGGTGTCCTTTGCTTTGGTTACTTACCTGGACAAGCAAGTGAAAGTCACTCGCACAGCAGCGCGAAACCCCAAGCCAAAATTCACCCGCACAGTTCATCCGAAAAACGAGCGGTTCAGGTTGAAAGCTAGGCGCCATCCACTAATCGCTACGAACCCGCCCCCTCGTCGGCAAACCGCAATTTCTCCCCACAAGCACGACACATATAATCCGTGCCTTTCTGGGCGCGCTTGTGACGGATGCTGGTGAGAAAGGCCGGTTCGTCGCAGCCGCATGCATAGCGAAAGCGCTTGAGCTGGCGCACGGGTTCGGTGGGCAGCGTATGACACGGCGCCGGGTCAACGCCGAACGCACGCATCAGCGCTTTCCATTCCTTGCCGTGCGGACGCGCGCGCCGGCCATAGAGGCGATATATCACCACGTGCGCGACTTCGTGGGGTACGGTTTCGGCAATCATCTCGCGGGGATGCGAGGCCAGCAGCGCGGCGTTGATCCGTATGCGGCAGTCGCGGCTGCGACGCGCGAAGATCGCCTGGCCGGCGGCCCGCCCGCGCAGGTCGAAGGCAACGGCGGGCACCGGCAGCCGGCGTGCGCTGGCGCCGGTAATTTCGCGAGCGCGTTCGATCCAGTACAGGGTTTCCTCGGCGACCCGCGTGTGCAGGTCTTCGCTGTCGAGATCGAGACGATGCTGTTGGGCCTGGGCCATGGGCGACCATCAATTCGTAATTGCGGCAAGCCGCTCAGGATACCTGCTGGCGATGCCCCCGCGCAGATCGACGGCGCGGCGGGGCCGCGAATTCGAGCACCTGGCGCAGCCCCAGACGCTGGCGACGCACCCAGTCGGCGTCGTCGAGCCGGTCGCGCAGGTTGAATGGAAAACTCTGGCTCAGTTCGGCCAGTCGGCGGTCGACGGCGGCGCGTGCCTCGGCCAGGCGGTCGTGCTCACGCCGCAGGGCAACGATGTCCTCCGGCAGACGCGCCGTCGAGGCATTCGGCTGTGCCCGACCCAGCAGTTCACGCAGCTGCCCCGCATCGCCGCCACGATAGGCTCGCACGGCGAGCGGCCACAGCCCGTGGATATCCGCGGCCGCGGCACGCGGCGCGACCTGCGGATGCAGCGCCGCCAGCAGGGCTCGAAAGATGGCCCGGGCCTGGTCGGATTCCACCGGCGCCAGCGGCGACCAGCTGCTGCGCGGTGCCAGGGCGGCACCCAGGCGCAGTTCCGGAGCGCTGTCCACATCACGACGCAGGTCGCTGAACGCTGCCCAGTAACGCGCGGCCCATTCGGGGCCGTCGTGGAAACGCCAGTCGGCTTCGATGGCCAGAGCCCGCACCAGCGCACGGCGTTCGGCGCGCGCGGCCTGCACCAGCTCGGCATGGGCCGGATGAATCAGTTTTTGGGCCGTTGTTTCGCTCATGGGGCGCTCTCCCTTGGTCCACGTGATGTCGTCAACGTGGGAGAGCTTGCCGCGGGGGGTGGGTCAAACGGCGACCCAGAGCTGTATGAATTTACATTAAACGTATTCGGCGTAGCGTTCAGCGGCGGCGCGCAGGCGCTCGGCGGCGGCCCGGCGTAGCGATTCCGGCGCCATGATCTCGGCCTCCGGGCCGTAGGCGAGCACGTCGGCCAGCAGTTCGGCGCTGGCCGAATACGGCACCTGCAGCTCGTAGCCGCCGTCGTCCAGCGCCCGGCCCTGCTGGTCGGGGTGCCATTGTTCGTCGGCCACCCAGCGCGCCGCCTGGGGCGAAAAGCGGATCACCGCCGTATGGTCGGGCGTGCCCGAGAAGATGCCGTAGCCGCCGCCCAGCTCGGCCTCGAGCGCATCGCTATCCATATCGATGGCCTCGTCATCGAGCGTTTCGGCCAACCGAATACGGTCGAGCGAAAAACTGCGCAGGCCGTCGGCGTCGTGACACCAGCCGTCGAGATACCAGTTGTCGCGGTAATAGACCAGACGCTGGGGCGAGATGGTGCGCTGGCTTTCGGTATCGCGGGCGCGCCCGTGATAGCGAATACGCAGCCGCCGCCGCATGGCCATGGCCCCGGCCACCTCGGCAAAGGCCGGACCCGGCCGGCGTGCGCTGGCGCGCAGAATTCGCGTGCGCCGGGCCAGCTCGCCGGTGCCCATTGCCCGGCTTTCGAGGATGCGCTCCAGGCGTTTGCGTACCGGGGCGAGATCGAGGGCGAGCAACCCCGGCTGTACCGTTTCGAGCAGCTGGTCCATGGCCAGCAGCGAGACCAGCTCCGAGGCGTTGAACCACAGCCCGGGCAGCTCGAACTGGTCATCGGACGTGCTGCCATCGGCGCCGGCGTAGTAGTAGCCGTTGTACTCGCGGTCGTATTCGATGGGCGCATCGAGATAGAGGCGCATGTCCCGAATGATGCGCTTGACGGTGGCCGGCGAGCATTCCAGGCGTTGTTCCAGGGTGGCCTTGGGAATGGGCCGACGCGCGCCGGCGAGCTGCTTGTGCAGCGCATAGATACGGTCGAAAACGTTCATGCCCCGAGTCTAGCGATTTGTACCCAATCCGCCCATGAAAAAGGCCGCGCTGAAAACAGCGCGGCCCGTTACCTTGCCGACTCGGCGCCGGCGATCAGCGCACGTTGCGGCGCGCCTTCAGATTGACGATACGCGTGTCTTCGGCGGCCGGGGTTTCGGCATCGTCGAAGGCGCTGCCGCCGTTATCGGGGCTGTAACGCGACTGCAGGTATTCGGCGAAGGCGTCCTGCTCGGTGCCCGCGGGGGCGAACATCGCCAGGCCCGGATCGTAGGCCGTGCTGATCTGCGTGGCGTCGACCACACCGTCGGTGTTCGGGTCGAGATCGACACGCTGCGGATCGGACAGGCCCTTGAGCGGGTAGGCATCGCCGCAGTCGCTTGTGCCGGCATTGTAGTTGTCGCCCGGCACGCAGGCAGCCGTGAAGGCGAGCAGCACCATGCGAATCTCGCGGCCGGCGTCACCCTGCAACACACCGTTGGTCACAAGGGTATCCGTGGTATCACCGTTGTTATCGATGAGTTCGAGCGTGCGAATACGGTTGCCGTTGCTCGACGTACCCATGTTCATCTGGCCGCCGCTACGCGCCGTCTGGTCGGCATCGAAGGCGATACGCATGCCGCCAATCTGAGGGAACTGGCCCGGCGTGGCGCCGTCGGTGGTGGCGGCCACCGCATGTTCCATGATGTCGCGCAGCTCGGCCGCGGTGACGCTGATGATCGTCAGGCTGTTGTTGAAGCGCAGCGCGCCGGCAATATCGAACTGCGATACGCCGCCGGCCGGCTTGTCGATGGAGGCGTTGGCCTGCGGCGGACGCAGTTCGGCGTCGCCGGTGCCGCCCGGCGGCACCACCACCTGGCCGATATCGTCGCGGATACCGCCGCCGTTCTTCAGCGATACCTGTACACCGGGCTCGGCCAGGCGTGCGTAGTAGAGGTTCGCATCGGCGGTGAGATTACCCAGATTCGTTTCCTCGGTACGCACCTGGGTGCGTCGACCGTCGAGATAGACGTTGGTAATGCCCTGGACATTGCCGTCCTGCTCGACCAGCAGATCCTGTAGCGCGGACTGCACGGCCAAGATGTCACTGTCGGCGGTGGTGTTCAGACCGCGGTTGGCGAGCTGTTCGACCACGGCATCGGTGGAGGCCCAGGCGCCGTTTGTGGCCGTATCCAGCGAATCGGTCAGAAGCACGCCGTTGTCGTCGAAATCGACCACGAGTCGGCCGAGGTATTTGTAGTCGCCGTCGACGTTGACCACGAGCGTGGGCGTGTCGTCCGGGCCCTGGAACGACAGCGGATAGGTATCGGCGGCGGTATCGCCGTCGCGCAGCACATCGTTGCTGTCGGCCAGCAGCGTGTTCGAGCCGCCGGCAATGATAATGTCGACATCGTTCAGGCGTGTAGCCAGGGCTTTCTCGATGGCGATCTGCTGCATGTGCGCAACGATCACGATCTTGTTGATGCCTTTGTTAACCAGCGCATCGACGCTCGGCTGAATGGCCGCGGCCAGTTTGTCGTAGCCGGCATCGTCCATGACGAAATCGTCCGGCGACATGTCGATTCCGCCGGTCGAGGTGATGCTGGCCAGCAGCGGCGTGGTCGCGCCGACCACGCCGATCGTCTCGCCGCCGACTTCCACGGTGGTGGAGCCGGCCACCCGGCCGGCGACCTCGGCAGCCGTCTGGCCGTTCTCTGCGATCCGGCCGGAGAGATTGTCGTCGCCCGAGAAATCGGCGTTGCTGGATAGATAAGGGAAAGCGGCGCCCGGGTAGCCGCCGGCTTCACCGTCGCCGGCGATCAGGTCGGAAAACGCCGACGTGCCCGAATCGAGATCGTGATTGCCGAGCGCCGAAGCAGCGGCGCCGAGCCGGTTCACGAACACGATATCGGCACGTCCGTTGCCCGCCGCGCCCAGCGCGGCCGGCACGTCCTCGTCGGCCAGGGCGCCGGAGGCGAAATAACGCGGACCCGGGATGAAGTTATCGCCCGAGGAGAGCACCAGCGTATGCTCGGCGAGCGCCTCGTCACTGGAGAAGGCGTTGACCAGGCGGGAGAAGTTCGACACATAGTCGAGCGCCGCCGTGGAGCCGTCCATATCCGCGAAATGCAGCAGCTGGAGACGGTAGGTCTCGTCCTGCGGCGAGTTCGTATTCTCGACGTCCGAATTGCTGTCGGAACAGCCGGCGATAGCCGCGGTCAGACAGATTGCAAGCAGCGCGCGCCGCCAGACGGGTTGCGTCCTGGTCATGGGTCCCCCAAAAAAGCATCGGATAGATTCGATGCGCAGGCTAGCCATGGCAGAAGGCGAAATGATGACAATTGCCTGACAGGCCGATGACGGTTGCAACGATTAAACCGCCGCGCCCAGACTGGCGTATAACTCGACTTTGGTCGCAGCTTCGAGATTCCATGATCCGACTCCACGAAACCATTCGCGTTGCCCGTAGTGCCGCCGACAGCTATCGCTATCTGGTCGATTTCTCGACCTGCGAGCAGTGGGACCCGGGTGTCTACCGCGCTCGCAAGCTCACCCCCGGCGCGCCGCAGGTGGGCAGCGAATTCGAGGTGACCGTGCGAATGTTCGGCCGGCGCACGACGCTGTCCTACCGGATTACCGACCTCGCCACGAACGCCCATATCGCGCTGGAAATGCAGGGTGCCGGCATCCGCTCGAGCGAAACCATTCGCTTCGAGGAAAACAGCGCCGGCGAGACGACCATCGACTATCGCGCCGATTTTTCCTTGTCCGGCGCGTTGGGCGCCAGCGAAATCGCGATGAAGCCGGTGTTCAAGCGGATCGGACGCAAGGCCGTGGCCGGTCTGCGCGAGGCACTGACGATTCGCACCGAGCCGCCGCGCCAGAGCTGGGTCAGCTATGCCGCGGATCGCAGCATGCTGCTGGCCGCACCAGGCTTTACCGAACGCGGCTATCTTGCGCTCGACGACAAGGCGCATAGCGAGTTCATGGATGATCGCGTGGTGGTGGTGACCGGCGCGACCAGCGGTATCGGCGAAGCGATCGCTGCCGAGTACGCGCGCCTGGGCGCGAGCGTAGTGCTGGTGGGCCGCGATGCCGACAAGCTCGCCGCATCGCGTCAAAGGGTTCAGGACTTCGCCGGCGGCGACAAAACGCGTATCCATACCGAACAGGCCGACCTGCTCGACGTGGCCGCCACCACTGCACTCGGCAGTCGACTGGTCGAAAAATTCGCCAAGATCGACGTGCTGGTGAATAACGCCGGCGCCCTGTTTCACGAACATGCGCTGACCGACGACGGCTTCGAGCGCAGCCTGGCCATCAACCTGGTCGCCCCGTTCGTGCTCACTGAAACGCTCATGCCGGCGCTGCTGGCAGCCGATGCGCGCGTGGTGAACATGTCCAGCGGCGGCATGTATCTGCAGCCGCTCGTGCTCGACGACCTGAATTTCGAGAACGAAACCTTCAGCGGCAACAAGGCCTATGCCCGCGCCAAACGCGGGCTTGTCGCGCTGACCCGCCACTGGGCACGCCGCTACGGCGATGCCGGGGTCAACTTCAACGCCATGCATCCGGGCTGGGTGGCAACCCCCGGCGTGACCGAGTCGCTGCCCGGCTTCGACAAGGTGATGGGGCGCATGCTGCGCGATGCCCGCATGGGCGCGGATACCGCCGTCTGGCTGGGCGCGGCCCGGGCCGCCCGCGATTGCCAGGGCGAATTCTTTCTCGACCGAACGCCCCACCCCACCGCGGTGCTGCCCAACACCGCCGTGCGCCCCAGCGATGCACAAACGCTTTACGGCTGGCTGCGCAACGAAACGGGCATCGAGGTGCACGGTGTCGGATAAGCGCGAACAGCGAACCCGCCGCCGACGCATCCTCGGTGCCGGCATGCGCAGCCTCGGACGCGGCGTGCTCCAGACCATGCCCGGTTACGACCGTGCCAAGAGCTGGCAGAAAACCGGCCAGGACTGGTTCGATACGCTGGGCGGGCTCAAGGGCGCGGCCATGAAGCTGGGCCAGATCGCCTCCCAGTACCGCGATTTTCTGCCCGAACCGCTGGTCGAACAGCTCGCCCGGCTGCAACGCAACGCCGAACCCTGGGCCTTCGAGCGCCTTGAGCCGGTTATCGATGCGGCCTGGAGCGACGAACAGCGCGCCCTCGTGGCGCATATCGACCACGAGGCCATGGCCGCTGCCTCGATCGGCCAGGCCCATCGGGCCACCCTCGCCGACGGACGCGAAGTGGTCGTGAAAATCCGCTATCCGGGCGTGGCCGATGCCGTGGACGCGGATATCGACAACCTCGGGCGGCTGCTCAAGCTGTCGCGTTTTCTGCCCATGCGCGGCAGCGATATCGACGCGGTGCTCGACGAGCTGCGCGAGCGTTTCATCGAGGAAACGAACTACGAACAGGAGCTGGCCCATCTGCAGTCGCTGCGCGCTATCGAACTGCCCGGCTTCGTACTGCCCGAGCCGGTGCCCGAACTGTGCAGCGATGCGGTGCTGGTCACCACCTATATCGAGTCGCGCCCCGTGGACGAAGCCGCCCCCGACCGCGGCCATGCCATCGTCCAGGCGATCAACCTGCAGGTATTCACCCACGGCATACTGCACGCCGACCCGCACCCCGGTAATTTCGGCGTGACCGAAGACGGTTCGATCGCGCTTTTCGATTTCGGTTGTACCAAGACGCTGGACCGGGATACCCGCCGCGGTCTGCGCGACGTGGTGGCGGCCGCGCTCGACGGCCGCTGGCAGGATCTGCATCTCGCGCTGGAACATCTGGGCGTGGTGCCCGCCGATAGCTGGGCCCCCCACGGCGAAACCTACGAACAGATCTATGCCAGCCACGTGGCGGCCTCTCTCGAGCCGATCCGTGACCGCTCGCCTTACGTGTTCACCGACGACGGATTGATCGAGTCCATACGCGCCGAAATCCGGGCCTCACTGCGTCACTGGCGGCTGTTCAACGCGGCCCCGCAGCTGGTCTTTCTGATGCGCACGCTCAGCGGCCTGTACTGGATCCTGCGTAATATCCATGCCGAGGCGGATCTGCACGCCGAGTTGCAAAAGATTGCCGCAGGCGACTACGATCCGCCGCCGGCCGACGCACCGTCGGCGGACTGAGCACATCATTCGGGCGCATGGCGCCACGGGTTCCCTCACCCCGTCACGAAAAAGGAAGATAGGCATGTCGTTATCGTT
Organism: uncultured Salinisphaera sp.; assembly: GCF_964012375.1. Lineage (NCBI taxonomy): Bacteria > Pseudomonadati > Pseudomonadota > Gammaproteobacteria > Salinisphaerales > Salinisphaeraceae > Salinisphaera > uncultured Salinisphaera sp. The sequence goes on along the minus strand of NZ_CAXGSH010000056.1, from coordinate 1,344 downwards.
ATCGGGCTCGCAGTGGCGTCGCGTCGTCCTCGTGTTGGCCTGTCTGCACGTGCTGGTCATCGCGGCCAGCAATTATCTTGTGCAGCTGCCGTTCACGCTGTTCGGCTGGCATACGACCTGGGGCGCGTTCAGCTTCCCGTTCATATTCCTGGTCAGCGATCTGACCGTGCGCCTGCTGGGCGCGGGCACCGCACGACGGGTGGTGGCTGCGGCAATGGCACCGGCGCTGGTGGTGTCCTATCTGTTGTCGGTGCTTTACGTGGACGGGCGTTTCGCGGGGCTCGATTCCCTGGCCGAATTCGACACCCTGGTCGCCCGTATCACCTTGGCGAGCTTCTGCGCCTATCTGTTCGGCCAGCTGCTGGATATCGGCGTGTTCCAGCGCCTGCGCCGGCTGCGGCAGTGGTGGGTCGCGCCCACGGCCTCGACCCTGTTCGGCAACGCGCTGGATACGCTGCTGTTTTTTTCCATCGCCTTCGCCGGATCGTCGAATGCCTTCATGGCCGAGCACTGGCTGGAAATCGCCTGCGTGGATTATGCATTCAAGCTGCTGATCAGCCTGGGCCTGTTCTTGCCGCTCTACGGCGCATTACTGGCCCTGCTGTCGCGCTATCTGCTCACTGCCACGGCCAGCGCCCCGGCCCGCGGGCAACGCGTGCCGGACTGCTGACACGGCCCGGCGTCGACGCCGTGCTATAACTGCAAGTCCAGACCAGAAGCGCCCGCCTCGGGCTCATAACAAACGGCTTGCAGCGAGGGGAACACACCATGGTCGATCGTAGTCGCAGCCGGGTTGCCCCGCTGTACGTTTTCATCGGCGCCATACTGCTGCTGCTTGCAGCCGGCGTCGTCCATGCCCAGTCGGCGATCGTAAACACGCACAAGCCGTTCACGCTGAAAGTCCGCTACGGCGCAAACGCCGATCCGGCCGGGCCCGCCACGGACGGGCCCCGGGCACGCCGTATCGAGACCACCGTAGCGGAACTCGACAGCGGGCGGATCGAAACCCGCGACGCCGTGCTCGAGTACTGGATGGATGCCACCGGCGACAGCGGCGATATCGCCCTGTCCATCGACTTCACCCATGCCATTGCGCAGGGCAAGATGCATAGCCAGACACGGCTGCTTATGGGTACGGGCGAGTGGAAGCTCGTATCCGGTAGCAGTGGTTCGGATGGCGTTACCGAAAGCGTATTCGTACGCGTCGATCGCAACTGACGTATTGGCGTGGGCAGGCCGCGCCTGCCGCCAACGCGTTCGAAGACCGTGCTGGCGACGGGTAAGAAGGACCGCGCGCAGCAAAAATTGATGTCGCCGTAACGGAACCTTCACAACGTGCTACGG
>NZ_CAXGSH010000055.1:0-26313 GCF_964012375.1 uncultured Salinisphaera sp. | reverse complement strand
TGTTTGCTGCCATACGCCGCTTCGTCAATCCCGGGCGTCCATGATCCGACTGGCCGATCCGCAGGCCACGGATGCCCTGGGTGCGCAGCTGGCCGAGGCGTTGCGTGGCCTGGAGCAGGGCCTGGTCGTGTCCCTGACCGGCGAGCTGGGTGCCGGCAAGACCGCTTTGACGCGGGCGACGCTACGGGGTCTGGGCCATGCCGGGCGGGTGGTATCGCCCAGCTATACGCTCGTCGAGCCCTATGCGCTGGACACCCGCACCCTGTTCCATATGGATCTCTATCGTCTGGCTGATCCGGAAGAACTGGAATTTCTAGGCATTCGCGAGGTCAACACCGCGCGTGACTGGATATTTGTCGAGTGGGCAGAGCGGGGCGTCGGATTCCTGCCGCCCGTGGATATCGATATCGGCTTGGAATACGACGGCAACGCGCGCTGTGCGCACTTCCAGGCGTATACCGAAACAGGCGCCGGGCTTTTGGCACGGCTTGGCATCGCTAGATAGCCTCGTGCTTTCAAGTGGATAGGAAGGTACAAGCGCCTATTGGCTGTTTTGATTGATAAAAAATAGTTGCGCGTGAGAAACGCCGGGGCTAGTCTCGCAATCGGGGAATAATATTCACGATGGTCTAGGCAGCGAATCTATGCGCGCGAGCATCCAATGGCTTGTTTTCGGGCTCCTGGTGGGTCTGAGTACATTGGCCGTGGCGAAACCCGCCACGCTGCAGGATGTCCGGTTATGGACATCTTCGGACAAGACGCGGGTGGTCTTTGACCTGGGTGGCCCCACGAACCCCGATCTGTTCATGATCGACAACCCGCTGCGGCTGGTTGTTGACCTGCCGGATGCGCGCGTGCTCAACAGCGTCAGCGGCAATATCGATGGCAGCGGACTGGTCAAGCGCGTACGCACCGGCGTGCGGCACGGCACCGATTTGCGCGTAGTACTCGATCTCGACGGTCAGGTGTCCCCGAAAAGCTTCATGCTCGACCCCGACGGCGATCACGGCTATCGGCTGGTGGTCGATCTCAAGCCCAAGGGCGCCAAGGCATCGTCCATGCTGGTCGCCGACCGGCAACCGGCCGATGGCGCAGATACGGACAGCAACAGTTCGGCCAAGGCAACGGCCAATGCGCTGGCGCAGGTATCCGAGCCGCCCAGCCAGCAGCCGGCGCCCAAGCGTGTCGCGCGAACCCCGGAACGGCCATCGCGGGACATCGTGATCGTGATCGACGCCGGTCACGGCGGCAAGGATCCCGGCGCTCACGGGCGCGGCGGCACAAACGAAAAGGATGTGGTGCTTCAGATCGCGCGGCGGCTGAAAGCCATGGTCGACGAACAGCCCAATATGCGCGGCGTGCTCACCCGCGACGGCGACTATTACATCGGCCTGCGCGAACGCATGGTGCGCGCGCGCAAGGCCAAGGCGGATCTGTTCATCTCCATTCATGCCGATGCGGCGCCGCGCGGCGCGCGTGCTACCGGTGCATCGGTTTATGCGTTGTCCCACCACGGCGCGACCAGCGAACATGCACGCTGGCTCGCCCGCCGCGAGAACGCTTCGGATCTGGTGGGCGGCGTCAGCCTCAAGGACAAGGACGATAGTCTGGCCTCGTTCATGCTGGATCTGTCGCAAAGCGCCAGTATCGAAGCCAGCATGGATGCAGGCGGCCGTGTACTCGGCGAGCTCAACGGGCTCGGCCCGCTGCACAAAGCGAAAGTTCAGCAGGCAGGCTTCATGGTACTGAAGTCGCCGGATATCCCCTCATTCCTGGTGGAAACCGCGTTCATCTCGACGCCCGAAGAAGAGCGCAAGCTCAAGACGGCGACTTATCAGCGCCAGCTGGCCGGTGCGATGCTGCGTGGTATCAAGGGCTATTTCGCCAGTTATCGGCCGGCGACGTTCATCGCCAAGGGGCAGGTGCATACCGTGCGCTCGGGCGAAACGCTGTCGGAAATCGCTCAGGACTACGGCGTGAGCCTGGCCAGTTTGCGTAGCGCGAACGACCTGCAAGGCAATACGATTCGCGTAGGCGCCGAATTGCAGATTCCGGCGCCCGGTAGCCAACAGGTCGCGGATCTGCGCTAAGCCTTCGCAGGCCGCGGGCGCGGCGCACCGCCGCGCCCGGCGCGCCCTTATTCTCCGGCACCTCGGACAGCCGCAGGGCAAGCGCGTAGCGCTAGCCGCGGGTATGCGGCAGGCCTTGGCCGTGTTATCAACACGCCCGGAAATAAATCGTCAGCAGCTGATTTTTCCGGGTTGATAACGCGCGTATGCGAACACACCTGCGCCACGGCCGAGGGTTGTGAAACCATGGGAAGAAACGGCCGGCACGTCCCGGCGTTTATTTTGCGAAGGCGTGAAAACGGCTGACGCCGTTAGCTGTTTTCGTGCCGGATTAATAACGGCGACGTGGGCGACTCCCTGGATTACACTCAAAGGGCGTGGCGCTTGCCGCGCCCGATTCATGCGGCATGTAGTGCCGCAAAGAGAGGCGGCAGGTGGTACTTCTACTGGGTATTGCGGCAGGGCTGGCATACGGTTTGACCGCGTTCGCGGGCGCGTTTCTTGCGGTGCCTTTGCTCGTGCTGTTCGCCGACGTCGATTATCATCGGGCGCTGCCGATCGCGCTCTTCGCGCTGGGTATCTGTGCCGCCATCGCTGCGGGTGACGCGGTACGGGCGCGCCAGTGCGACGTCCAGCTCAGCGCCTGGCTGATGGCCGGCTCTTTACCGACGATGCTCATTCTCGGGGCGTTGGCACAGCGGCTTTCGGAGCCTGTGCTCGGGACGATTTTTCTGATTGCGTCGCTCGTGTTCGGCCCGTTGCTTTTGTTGACCCTGCGTGCCTATGCAAACCGCATGGCGCCGCCCCCGGCTGCGTTGCTGGACGCACCGCGCCGAAGCTTTACCGACGCCACCACGGTGGTCCACCGCAGTACTGCCGATAAGGTCGGCGTGCTGTTCGCCGGCGCCGGCTGCGGCGCGCTGGCCGCCCTGGCGGCGGCACCCGGCGCGCTGCTGGGGTGGCGCATTCTGGAACGCCGCCTGGCGGGCCAGCCGCATCTTTCGGTCGGCACGCTGGCGCTGGCCAGCGCCGTGCTTGCCACCCTGGCCGCCGGCTGGCAGTTCCTGTTCGTTGCCGATGTGCCGGGCTACACCGCCGGCCTTTATGTGCTGGGTACCACTGCCGGCATGGGCATCGCGCGGCGCGCGCATAAATGGCTGCCGCAGGCGCTGACCCATCGCGCGCTGGGTTGCCTGGTTGTGATCGCCGCACTGGCGCTCTGGGTGGTGGTCGTACGCGGCGCGACGGCTTCGACATGAAGTCGCTGGTGCTCGTGGGCGCCGGCCATGCGCATATGGGCCTGTTGTTGCAGGCCGATCGCTTGCACAAGGCGGGTTTCGAAATCACGCTGATCGACCCGGGCAGCTTCTGGTATGGCGGCGCCACGACCCGAGTTGCGGCCGGCCAGCTGTCACGGGCGGCGCTCAAGTTGCCGCTGCGCGGTTTCTGTCGTGAGCGCGCGGTGCGTTATCGCGCCGATCGTGCCCTGGGTGTGGATACGCGCCACCGTCGGCTGTGGCTTGCCAGCGGCGACATGCTGTCGTTCGACACCTTGTCGCTGGATGTCGGGCTGGAATGCGCGCTGCCGGTGGCAGCCGGCAGCCATGCGCCGCCAATGCTCTGGTCCGCGGTCGATATGAGCGCCTTGCTCCAGCTGGCGGACACGCTCGCCCACGAAGGTCGGGGTGGCGTGCGCCGGCGCGTGGCGGTTGTCGGTGACGGGCCACGCGCGCTTGAAGTGATCGCCGGGCTTGGCCGTCATGCAGCGGCATCGTCGCTGTTAATTAGCTGGTATGTACCCGAAACACGTCTGCTGGCCGACGCGCCCCTTGGGCTGGAGCGCCGCCTGCGGCGACGGTTGATCGAAAACGGCGTCGAAATCGTGGCGCAGACCTCGATCGTGGAAAAAGTCGACGGTGCGATCTGCAGTGATGACGGACGTCGTTTTACCGCCGATCACGTGGTGATGGCCAGCCCCGCGCCCGCGGCCCGTTTCGTGCATGCCGGGCGCCTGCCGGCACAGTCTGAAGGGCTGTACGTGACTCGCCGGCTGCAGTCGCCGGCCGATGCGCGGGTCTATGCCGCCGGCGGCTGTGCCAGCGTGCTCGGAGCCGCGGGGGCTTACATGGACAGCGACCGTCAGGCTCGGGTTCTGGCGCATAACATCGAAGCAGGGGCGCGCCGCCGGCCGTTCAAGAGCGTAAGTGCGCGGGGCGGGGCGACCACGGTCGATTTGGGCGATGGTTCGGCCGCCACCTGGCATGGGCGGCTATGGTGGCAGGGCCGTATGCCGGCACGAGGGCGAGCGCGGGCGCAGGCCCAATGGCTGGCGCTGGTCGAACGCTACGCGCCGGGTCGTTGAACCAGCACGCCTAGCGGGGCCACACCTTAGCGCCCATGAAAAAGGCGGCGCATCGTTGGATGCGCCGCCTTCGTTGTGGCCGTCGCTGTTACGACGGGTCGATCAGGCCGACTTCAGGTTTTCCCGAACCGCTTTTTCGATGCGCTCGCCGATGTTGGCATCGACGTTACGCCAGTACTCGAACGCACGCTCGAGCACGTCTTCGCCCACGCCGTCGGAGAGATGGCCGGCGGCGTTGTGGACCAGGCGTTCACGTTCTTCGTCGTTCATCACCTTGTTGACGAGATCGTTGGCCTGGTTGAAGTCGCCGTCATCCTTGCGCAGCGTGTAGGCCGCGCGAACCATGGCGCCGTCGGCTTCCCAGACGTTGTTCGCCGGGTAGGCGTTCGGGTTGGCATGGGCACCGCCCTTGGTGTTGGGCACGTAGACCGGATCGCTCACGTTGCGCATGCGCATGGCGCCGCCCTTGGTGTAGCTGTTGACCGGCGATTTCGGCTCGTTGACCGGAATCTGCTTGTAGTTCACGCCCAAACGAGCCCGGTGTGCATCGGCATAGGAGATGGTCCGGGCCAGCAGCATCTTGTCGGGCGAGACACCGGTGCCGGGCACCATGTTGTTGGGCTCGAATGCTGCCTGTTCGATTTCGGTATGGAAATCGGTCGGGTTGCGGTCGAGCTTCATGCGGCCGACCGTATGCAGCGGGTAGTCCTCGTGCGGCCAGACCTTGGTCAGGTCGAACGGGTTGATGCGATAGGTCTTGGCATCTTCATAGGGCATGATCTGAACCTGCAGGGTCCAGGTCGGGTATTCGCCGCGTTCGATCGCCTCGAACAGGTCGCGACGATGATAGTCGGCGTCCGAGCCGGCCATCTGATCGGCCTGTTCCTGGGTCAGGCATTTGATGCCCTGGTCGGTCTTGAAGTGATACTTCACCCAGAAGCGCTCGCCGGCGTCGTTGACCCACATGTAGGTATGGCTGGAATAGCCGTTCATGTGGCGCCAGGTGGCGGGCACGCCGCGATCACCCATCAGCCAGGTGACCTGATGCGCGGATTCCGGCGACTGGGTCCAGAAGTCCCACTGCATGTCGTGGTCGCGCAGGCCGTTGTCGGCACGGCGCTTCTGCGAGTGGATGAAGTGCTGGAACTTCATCGGGTCGCGCACGAAGAACACGGGGGTGTTGTTGCCCACCATGTCGAAGTTGCCTTCGTCGGTATAGAACTTCAGCGCGAAGCCACGCGGATCACGCCAGGTGTCCGGGCTGCCGGATTCGCCGGCCACCGTCGAAAAGCGGGCAACCATCGGGGTGGTCGCGCCTTTCTGCAGGAACTTGGCCTTGGTGTACTTGGAGACGTCCTCGGTGACTTCGAACTGTCCGAAGGCGCCGCCGCCTTTTGCATGCGGCTGGCGGTCCGGAATCATCTCCCGGTTGAAGGCCGCCATCTGTTCCATCAGGAAATGATCGTGCATGACGATCGGGCCGTCAGCGCCAACCGTCAGCGAATGCTCATCGCTCGGATACGGTTCGCCGCCGGCGGTGGTATGCGTTTTGTTTATTTCGTCCGTCAAGGTTTTACCCTCCTGGTGGTGGTTCAAGCGGCCCCTGGGCCGCAGGTCTTATTGTCTCGAGTGATCATCCTCGGGGGCGTTGGTGGCCGCCGTACGGCATGCGCCACAAATACCCCAGTACATAACTTCGGCTTCGTCGACTTCGAAACCGTGATCGTGATCGGGGTTCAGGCAAGGCCGGGCGCCCACCGCACAGTCCACATCCTCGATACGGCCGCAGCGTCGACAAACCAGATGATGATGGTTGTCGCCGGTGCGCCGCTCGAACCGGGCTGGATGCCCGGCCGGTTTGATCTGCTGGACCAGATCGGCTTCCAGGCAGGCCTTGAGGACGTCGTAGACGGCCTGTTTCGAAATTGAGCCTAGCCGTTGGCGGATACCGTCATGTACATGCTCGACCGTGGCGTGCGGATTGTCCGCCAGCCATTCGAGCACGGCATGACGCGCCGCGGTGACCCGCATTCCGCGGGCACGCAGCTGGTTGGCTATAGGTGTCACTTCTCGACTCATGGCAACCGCATGCTCACCGATAAACTTTAATGAGTCAAGTTTACGATGCCATACAGTAAAGGCGTCGCGGCTCGAGCCAGCCGGTGTCGTTTCAGCCGGGTCGTATCGCGTACTGTAACTGCGAGTTTGGCTTTGCGATCCGCGTGAACTTGGCCGACACTATGTCGCTGCCCAGCCTTTCATGCAGCGCCATGTCGATCCGCCGCCTCGATGACCAGTTGATCAGCCAGATCGCCGCCGGCGAGGTGGTCGAGCGCCCGGCATCGATCGTCAAGGAGCTCATGGAGAACAGCCTCGATGCGGGGGCGGGCTGGATTCATGTGACCATCGAACACGGCGGACTGCGCCGGATCGTGGTGGCCGACGATGGCATGGGTATCGAATGCGACGACCTGGCGCTGGCCGTCGCCCGTCATGCCACCAGCAAGATCGACAGCCTCGATGCGCTCGAGTCGGTGGCAAGCCTCGGTTTTCGCGGCGAGGCGCTGGCGAGTATTGCGTCGGTTTCGCAGCTCACGCTGACATCCCGAACAGCCGATGCCGACCGTGCCTATGCGATCAGTCCGGCCAGCGGCGATACCCCGCGCCCGGCGGCGCTCGACCGCGGCACGCGTGTAGAAGTACGCGAACTGTTCGCGCGTATCCCGGCACGGCGCAAGTTCCTGCGCGCGCCGGCGACGGAGTTCGCCCATATCCGCAAGGCCTTCAATCAGCTCGCACTGTCGCGTTTCGATATCGGTTTCGTGCTGCATCACGACGGCACCGAGGTCGCGCGTATCGCGCCGGCCCACGATGCCGATGCCATGCAGCAGCGCGTGGATACTTTGATTGGCGGCGCCTTCGGCGACCATGCCGTAGCCGTCGACGAGCAGGCTGCCGGCATGCGGCTGTGCGGCTGGATCGCCACCCCCGGCTTCTCGCGCGGGCAGGCCGATCGTCAGTACAGCTACGTCAACCATCGCCCGATTCGCGATAAGGTATTCAACCACGGCGTGCGCCTGGCCTATCGCGACCTGCTGCACAACCAGCGCCATCCGGCCTATGTGCTCTACCTCATGCTTGATCCGCGGCAGGTGGACGTGAACGCGCATCCGGCCAAGGCCGAGGTGCGCTTCCGCGAATCACGGCTGGTGCACGATTTCGTTTTTCGCAGCGTGGGTCGCGCCCTGGCCGCGGTCGAGGCAAAGCCGCATGCCGCACGCGAGGTAGAGCTGCCGGTCAGCGCGGCTGCGCCGGCCGCCGGGCAGACGCCGTCATCCGCGCCGGTGCCGCTCCAGCACAGCTTTGATACGCGCCCGCACACGCAGGGCTCTGCGGGCGTGGCCCAGAGCCGCGCCGCCTATGCGTTCCAGATGCCCACGGCGCCGCCGACACCGGCATCCGCGCCGGCCGAATCGGTGCCGGCGCGCGCCCAGGCGCACAACGAGGCCATACCGCCGCTGGGCTATGCGCTGGCCCAGTTGCACGATATTTATATTCTGGCGCAGAACCGCGAAGGGCTGGTGCTCGTCGATATGCATGCCGCGCACGAACGGGTTCTCTACGAGCAGCTCAAGCAGGAGTACTCGGCCGGGCGAATACAGTCCAAGTCGCTGCTCGTGCCGGAGACGCTGTCGATATCCGAACAGGAAGCGGCGGCGATCGAAACCCATGCCGAAGCGCTGGCGGCAGTGGGCCTGGAAATCACCCGCGCCGGGCCCACCAGCGGACTGCTGCGGGCAGTGCCGGCACTGCTGGCCAATGAAGACTACGTAGCCCTGGCCTACGACATGGTCGGCGAGCTGGGCGAAGGGCTGCGCGGGCCCCAGGGGGTGCGTGATCGCATCGACGATGTGCTGGCGGATATGGGCTGCAAGGCCGCGGTCAAGGCGGGGCGCCGTCTCACGCTCGACGAGATGAACGCGCTGTTGCGGGATATGGAGCACACCGACCGTGCCGGGCACTGCAATCACGGTCGGCCCAGCTGGGTCCAGGTCGATATGGCCGGTCTCGATCGGCTGTTCATGCGCGGCAAGTGACGATGAGCGCGCGCAAACCGGGCGTGGTCTTTCTACTCGGGCCCACCGCATCCGGCAAGACCGGCCTGGCCGTGGAACTGGTCGAGCGACTCGACGCCGAGATCGTCTCGGTGGACTCGGCGATGGTCTATTGCGGCATGGATATTGGCACGGCCAAGCCGGACGCCGAGACGCTCGCGCGGGCGCCGCATGCGCTCATCGATATTCGTGATCCGGCGCAGCCGTATTCCGCGGCCGATTTTCGTGCCGATGCGATCGCCGAGATCGAGCGCATCCATGCCGCCGGCCGCCTGCCGCTGCTCACCGGCGGCACCTCGCTATATTTTCGCGCACTGGAAGACGGGCTCAGCGATATGCCGTCTCGGGATGAGGCCCTGCGCGCGCGGCTGACCGCCGAGGCCGAGCGTGATGGCTGGCACGCACTGCACGAACGTCTGCAGGCCATCGACCCGGACAGCGGCCGGCGTATTCATCGCAATGATGCCCAGCGTATCCAGCGCGCATTGGAAATTCATGAGCTCACCGGTCTGGCGCCGAGCGTGCTGCACGCCCGCGACCGAGATCGCCGGAACGCCAGCGCATTGCCGTGGTCTATCTGCAAGATCGCGGTCGCGCCGGCCCGACGCCAGACCCTGCACGAACGTATCGCGCAGCGGTTTCGCTCGATGTTGGCACAGGGATTGTATGCCGAGGTTGAAAAGCTGTACGCCCGGCCCGATCTAAGCCTCGAATTGCCGTCCATGCGGGCGGTGGGTTATCGCCAGCTCTGGCAGGTGATGGACGGCGACATGACGCTTGACGAAGGTATCGAGAAAGCCGTGTTTGCATCCCGTCAACTGGCCAAGCGGCAATTGACCTGGCTGCGCTCGCTGGACGACGTGAATTGGCTGGATAGCGAAGAAAAAAATATTGAAAATCAGGCGCTAACAAAAATCAAGAACGCCCGGCTTCGGACCGGCGCCGTGCTATAGTCAAGCAACAAAAAATTTTATACCCCCGCACTTTTCGGAGTCTGAACCCATGGCAAAAGGCCAAACACTACAAGAACCATTCCTCAATGCCTTGCGCAAGGAGCGCGTGCCGGTGTCCATATATCTGGTCAACGGCATCAAGCTTCAGGGTCAGATCGAGTCGTTCGATCAATTCGTCGTGCTCCTGCGCAACGCGGTCAACCAGATGGTCTATAAGCACGCTATTTCCACGATCGTGCCATCGCGCAACGTGCGCTCGGAAATGCACGAGGAAATGGGCCACAGCAGCGACGAGGTCGACGGCAATTCCTGATTCAGACCGCATGAGCAGCCGGCATGTTTGAGCGACCGCCCACCGGCCAGTCGGCGGTAATCGTGCATCTCGCGTTCGGCCTCGATGAATATGACGAGGCCGATCGCGAGTTTCACGAGCTGGTTACCTCTGCCGGTGGCGAGGTGCTTGCCCATGTCGGCGGCAGCCGGCGTACGCCCGATCCGCGCTATTTCGTTGGCGGTGGCAAGGTCGACGAGATTGCCGAACTCGTGGTTGAACACGGCGCCGAACTGGTGGTGTTCAACCACGATCTTTCCCCCAGCCAGGAACGCAACCTCGAAAAACGCTTGAACGCGCGCGTTCTCGATCGCGCGGGGCTGATTCTGGATATCTTCGCCGCCCGTGCGCGCTCGCACGAAGGCAAGCTGCAGGTCGAACTGGCGCAGCTACAGCATCTGGCCACACGGCTGGTACGCGGCTGGTCGCATCTCGAGCGCCAGAAAGGCGGTATCGGGCTGCGTGGGCCCGGTGAAACCCAGCTCGAAACCGATCGGCGCCTGCTCAACGAACGCATCAAGATGTTGCGTCAGCGTCTGGAGAAGGTAAGCGCACGACGCGAGCAGGGTCGTTCGGCGCGACGGCGCGCGCGAACGCCGATCGTATCGCTGGTGGGCTATACCAATGCCGGCAAGTCGACGTTGTTCAATCGTCTGACCGGCGAGGATATTTACGCCGCCGATCAGCTGTTCGCAACCCTCGACCCGACGCTGCGCCGCATGGACGTGCCGGTGGGCGAGCCTTTGATCGTGGCCGATACGGTCGGCTTCATCCGCGATCTGCCGCATGAGTTGGTGGCTGCATTCAAGGCCACCCTGGAGGAAACCCGCGAAGCGGACGTGCTGCTGCACGTGATCGACGCGGCCGACGTAGAGCGGCGGGCACATGCGCGCGAAGTCAACAACGTCCTCGCCGAGATCGGCGCGGGCGAAGTCGCTCAGATCGAGGTGCTCAACAAGGTGGATCTCATCGAGGGCGAATCCCCGCGTATCGAAACCGATGCCCACGGGCGCCCGTTGCGGGTATGGCTGTCGGCCGCGAGCGGCGACGGTGTCGACGAACTCAGGGCGGTGCTGGCCGATTTCTGCAACCCGGACATGATCGCCGGCGTGCTGCGCGTGCCGGCGGCGAACGGGCGCCTGCGCTCGGCGCTGTTCGAACTGGGTGTGGTGGATGAAGAAAGCTACGACGACGACGGCGCGAGCCGGCTCAACGTCACCGCCTCGCAGGGTGATCTCGAGCGCATCGTCGCCCAGGCCGGGCTGGCGTTTGATGACGTGCTTGTCGAGCGCCGCGCGGCGCGTATTGCCGGGTCCGGTGCGGCATCTTCGGCAGCGCCATACACGTAGACATCGTGAATAGCCCCGGTCGGGCGGTATAGCCGTTATCGCTGTATCCGCCAGTCGCGTTCGACAGGGGTACAGGGGGTCGATAGAATCGCGCTTTCGCGCCATGTCGGCGACCAATCCCCGTTCCAGTCGCGTGCCGAGACGCTGCGGTTGTGTGCGTGACGGCAATGTAGAGGAAACAACAGATTTGCTCATGGCAAATGAACGATCGATAGCGGGATCGCCCCGACGGGCGGCCCGGGCAGGCTCTGCGCACGCGCTACGTATGCGGGCTGGATTTGCTAGCGGCCTTTGCAACTGCGTGTATCAAACCACACAAACCGGAGCGTCCTGATATGGCCTGGAACGAGCCCGGCAAGGGCCAGGACCCCTGGGGGGGCGGCAACAAGAACAACGGCAGCGGTCCACCCGACCTGGATCAGCTCTGGCGCAAGTTTCGTGCGCGCATGTCCGGCAACAAGGGCGGCAGCGGCGGCCACGATAGCGGTGGCGGCGCGGGCGGTCCGAGCCCCGCGATTCTGCTGTTCATCGTGCCGATCGCGCTGGTGATCTGGCTGGCCACGGGTCTGTATGTGGTCCAGCCCGGCGAGAAGGGCGTGGTGCTGCGTTTCGGCGACTACACCGAGACCCAGGGGCCGGGTTGGCACTGGCGTATTCCCTATCCGGTCGACCGGGTTTACAAGGTGGATACGCAACAGGTGCGTCGCGCCAATAACCGCTCGGTGATGCTCACCAAGGACGAGAACATCGTCGAGGTCGAGGTGGCCGTTCAGTATCGTATTTCGGACGCCATGAACTATCTGTTCCAGCTGCGTGAGCCCGATGCCACGGTGGAACAGGTGCTGCGGTCGGCGGTACGAGAGATCGTCGGTACCAGCCGCATGAATCAGGTGATTCAGGAAGGCGTGCAGGTCGAGGAGCTCGAGGACCGGGCCCTGGAAAACGTCGACCTCAAGGAAGGCTCGGGCTTGCCGGCCGAAAAGGACGCGCTGCAGGGCGTTGACGACAAGCTGGTCGACGAGATCAAGGCGCAGCAGGAAAGCTACCCCGAGATTACCGACCGTTCGCGGGCAGCGCTGCCCGAGAACGTGCGCAAGATCGTCCAGAGCACGTTGTCGAGCTACGACGCAGGCGTCGACGTCGTCGCGATCAACGTGCAGTATTCCCAGCCGCCGGAGCAGGTGCAGGGTGCCTTCGAGGAGGCGATCAAGGCGCGCGAAGAAGAAGAGCGCAAGAAGAACATCGCGCGTGCCTATGCCCGGGATATCGTAGCCCGGGCCCAGGGTGAGAAAGCACGGATCCTGCTCGATGCGCGCGGCTATCGCGAGCAGAAGACGGCGCGGGCCAAGGGTGAAGCGCAGCGCTTTACCGATCTTCTCGCCCAGTACGAAAAGGCGCCCGAGGTCACCCGCGAGCGTCTGTATCTGGAAACCATGGGCGACGTGCTGGCCAACGCAAACCTGATTCTGGCCGAGCAGGGCGGCAATGGCCCCATGATGTATCTGCCGTTGGAAAAGATGCTCAACGACTCGCGTCGTAACAAACAGACCGAAGCAGCCGCCAACGATGGCATGAACGCCGGTCAGGACAGCGACATCAGCGCCGGTACGTCCGATAGCGGCTCGAACGACACATCGTCGTCGAGCAGCCGTTCGGTCGACAGTCTCCGCAGCCGGGATCGCAACTCATGAGCCCCAAGCATATCTTCGCGATTATCGTCGTCGTCATCATCGGCTATCTCGCGCTCGATTCGGCCTTCATCGTCGATGAACGCGAGCGCGTGGTCGTGGTTCAGCTCGGTGAGATCGTCGGCCAGAACTATGAGCCGGGTCTGCACTTCAAGAAGCCGATCGTTCAGAGCGTGCATTCCTTTGACCGACGCGTCATGACCTTCACCGAGGAAATCGAGCGCGTACTGACGTCGGAGAACAAGAACCTGGCGGTCGATTTCTACGTGAAATGGCGTATCAACGATACGGTCGACTATTACCTTTCGACCCAGGGTCAGGAGCAGCGTACCCGTGACCTGCTGACCGAAATTGTCGAAAACGACCTGCTGGCCGAATTTTCCAAGCGCACGATTCGTCAGGCAGTCGGCGACGATCGCAACGAGATCGTGGCCGCCGTTCAGGTGCAGGCCAATCAGGATGCCAAGCAGCTCGGCGTTGAGATCGAGGACGTGCGCATCATGCGGCTCGACCTGCCCGAAGAGGTCAGCGAGTCGGTCTACGAACGCATGCGCTCCGAGCGTCAGGAAGTCATCCGCACGCTGCGTGCGCAGGGCGACGCGGCGGCTCAGGAAATTCGTTCGGACGCCGAGCGTGAACGCACCATCATCCTGGCCGATGCCTATAGCCAGGGGCAGGTGATTCGCGGTGAGGGCGATGCCCGTGCGGCCGAGCTGTATGCCAATGCTTATCAGGCCAATCCGACGTTCTACAGTTTCTATCGCAGCCTGCAGCTATATCGCGAATCGCTGGGTAGCGACGACCTGATGCTGCTGCGCCCGGACGGCGAACTGTTCCGCTACTTCAACCCGAGCGCGTCGAACGCCGGATCGAACCCGTAGCGGCCGCATGTGGGCGGATATCCTGCGCGCGCTGGCGCTCGTGCTGGTGATCGAGGGGCTGATGCCCTTCCTTGCACCCGAGCGCTGGCGTGAGATGATGCTGCGGCTGTCGGATGTCGACAGCCGCAGTCTGCGTATTTTCGGGGCCGTGCTCATCGGTGTGGGCGCCGTGCTGCTGCAATTAATTCATTGACTTAAAGACGTCGGAACGCGATGCAATCCAACCGCTGGCTTCTGCCCGAGGGCGTACAGGAAATGGTGCCGCCGGAGTCGTGGCGCCTTGAGTCTGCCCGCCGGCAACTGCTCGATCTTTACTGGCGCTGGGGCTACGACCTCATCCGCCCACCGCTGATCGAATACCTCGATTCGCTGCTGACCGGCGCCGGTCACGAGCTCGACCTGCAAACGTTCAAGCTCACCGATCAGCTCAACGGCCGCATGATGGGCGTGCGATCGGATATGACCACCCAGGCCACGCGTATCGATGCCCATCGCCTGGCAGCCACCGGGCCGGCCCGCTACTGCTATATCGGTAGCGTGCTGCGCACGCGCCCGGAAGAGCCGGGCGGTTCCCGTCAGCCCCTGCAGGTCGGCGCCGAGAAATTTGGCGATGCGCATATCGACAGCGATCTGGAAATCGTGTCCTTGATGCTCGAAACGCTCGACGTTATGGGCATCGACGAGGCCTGCCTCGATCTGGGCCACGTGGCGATCTATCGCCGCCTGGTGGCCCATGCCCAGATGCCGGCCGACCTCGAGCCGCAGCTTTTCGACGTTATCCAGCGCAAGTCGCGCCCGGATCTCGATGCGCTGGCGGCATCGGGGCGGCTGGATGCACAGAGCCATGCCCACTTCACGCACTTAATCGAACTCAACGGCGCGCCGAGCGTGCTCGACGACGCGCGCGGCGCGTTGGCCGGTATCGATCCCGGAATCGACAGCGCGCTCGACCGGCTCGAGGAAATGGTTGGCCTGCTGGCGACCCATTACCCACAGGTGCCCCTGTTTCTCGACCTGGCCGAATTACGCGGTTATCGGTACAAGACCGGCCTGCTGTATGCGGCCTTCGCGCCTGGCCTGGGCCGCGAGCTTGCACGGGGCGGGCGCTACGACAACGTGGGCGCCGCGTTCGGGCGGCCGCGACCGGCGACCGGCTTTTCAGCGGACCTCAACCTGCTGGCCGCGCTCGGTCGTTTCGACGGCGCAGGGCAGGGCGGCGCGATCCATGCGCCGGCCGGCAGCGACCCGCAGCTGTTGGCCTGTGTGCGTCGCCTGCGCGCCGCCGGTGAGCGGGTGGTCGTAGCCACCCCTGACACGGGCGAAGCGATGGACAGCAGCTGTGATCGGATACTCGAATACATCGACGGCCGCTGGGACGTGCGGCCGCTGACTTCTACGACCCACTCGAGCAAGGATTAGTCATGGGCAAACGCGTCATCGTCATCGGCAGCCAGTGGGGCGACGAAGGCAAGGGCAAGATCGTCGATCTGCTGACCGACCGGACCCGCCATGTCGTACGCTTTCAGGGCGGCCATAACGCCGGCCATACGCTGGTCATCGGCGGCGAGAAGACGGTGCTGCACCTCATTCCGTCGGGCATTCTGCACGACGGCGTGACCTGTCATATCGGTAACGGCGTGGTGCTCTCGCCCGAAGCGCTGATCGAGGAGATGGCCATGCTCGAAGCACGGGGTGTGCCGGTACGCAGCCGTCTGCGCATCAGCCCGGCCTGTCCGTTGATCCTGCCCAGCCATATTGCCCTCGACAAGGCACGTGAAGCCGCGCGCGGCAAGACCGCGATCGGCACCACCGGCCGCGGCATCGGCCCGGCCTACGAAGACAAGGTCGCACGACGCGCGATTCGCGTGGGCGATCTGTTCCGGCGCGAAATGCTCGCCTCCAAGCTGGGAGAGGCGCTGGATTTTCACAACTTCGTGCTCAAGAATTATTTCAACGTCGCGCCGATCGATTTCCAGTCCACGCTCGACGACTGCCTGCGCTTCGCCGATGAAATGGCGCCGATGGTTGGCGACGTGGCCGAGCTGCTGCGCCAGGCCTACGTCGCCGACGAATCGATCCTGTTCGAAGGCGCACAGGGTGCGCTGCTTGACGTCGACCATGGCACCTATCCCTATGTAACGTCGTCCAACACCACCGCGGGCGGTGCGGCCACCGGCACTGGCGTGGGCCCGCTGTATTTCGACTATGTGATGGGTGTGGTCAAGGCCTACACCACGCGCGTGGGCTCGGGCCCGTTCCCGACCGAGCTCGACGATGCCAACGGTCGCCATCTGGCCTCCAAGGGCGCCGAGTTCGGGGCCACCACCGGGCGCGCGCGCCGCTGTGGCTGGTTCGATGCCGTGGGCCTGCGCCGGGCTGCATTCAACAACAGCCTGTCCGGGCTGTGCATCACCAAGCTCGACGTGCTCGACGGCCTGGATGCCATCCAGCTGTGTACCGGCTATCGCTGCGACGACCAGATCATCACGGTGCCGCCGCTGGGCGCGGATGCCCTTTCGCGCTGCGAGCCCGTCTATGAAGAAATGCCGGGGTGGAAGGAATCCACCGTGGGCGTACGCGAATACGATCAGCTGCCCCAGGCCGCGCGCAACTATCTCGATCGCCTGACCGAAATCGTGGGTACGCCGATCGACGTGGTGTCCACCGGCCCGGACCGCGCGGATACGATCGTATTGCGCGACCCGTTCGCGGCTTAGATCGGGGGCAGACGCCACGGTCGTACGGACGGCCGTGGTGTCGGACGTTGCCTGAAGGCTGCCCAGGCTGTGGGAGCGTTCGGCGGGTAACCGGCGCCCATAAAAAAAAGCCGCGCTGATCAGCGCGGCTTTTTCATGGATTCCCGACTGGCTGGCGCCTTTCGGGAATCGTCAATTCGAGCTTGGTGCCCAGGAGAGGACTTGAACCTCCACGACCGTTAGGTCACTAGCACCTGAAGCTAGCGCGTCTACCAATTCCGCCACCTGGGCTCGAAGAGCGCGCAATTTAGCGATTGCCCCGGCGCTTGTCAATCACTGTAAGCAATTGTTGCTTGTGCATGCGTGTAGTTGCGGTATCGTGCGCGGATATGGAGCAAAATCTTGAATAAAAAAACGAGCGGTGGCGCCGACTGGCGCGATCGCGATCCGCAGTTTAAAGACGAAAAAGGCAGCTACGCCGAACCGGTGCCAAGCCGACAGCTGGTGCTGGACGACCTGGCCGAGGCCGGTCGCCCCATGACCTGGGCCGAGCTCACCGAGCTGTATGCGCTGACCGACAAGGCCGCCGAAGCATTTGAGCATCGCCTGCGCGCGATGCTGCGCGACGGGCAGCTGCTGGAAAACCGGCGCGGCGCGCTGGGTCCGCTCGACAAGATGGACTTGGTGCGCGGACGCGTTCAGGGCCATCGCGACGGCTTTGGCTTTCTAATCCCCGACGACGGCGAGCAGGACGACGTCTTCCTCAATCCGCGCCAGATGCGTCTGCTCATGCACGGCGATCGGGCCGTGGTGCGTATCGTTGGACGCGATCATCGCGGTCGTAGGGAAGGGCGCGTCGCCGAAGTGCTCGAACGCGTCAACGAAAGCGTGGTCGGGCGATTTGTCGAAGAACACGGCGTATGCCACGTGGTCCCCGACAACGCCCGTATCGCCCACGATATTCGCGTGCCCGATGCCGATCGCAACGGCGCCGAGCACAACCAGATGGTGACCGTGCGCATCGTCGAGCCGCCGTCCAAGCGGGTGCAGCCGATCGGCGCGGTTGTCGAGGTGCTGGGCGATCGTATGGCGCCGGGCATGGAGATCGATATCGCCATGCGCTCGCACGGCATTCCCTACGAATGGCCTAGCGAAGCGCTCTCGGAAGCCGAGGTATTCGGCGATGCCGTTGCCGAGGCCGACAAGAAAGGGCGTACCGACCTGCGCGACCTGCCGCTGGTGACCATCGACGGCGCCGACGCGCGCGATTTCGACGATGCGGTCTATGCCCGCAAGACCCCGCGCGGCTGGCGCCTGTGGGTAGCCATCGCCGATGTTTCCACCTACGTCAAGCCGGGCTCGGCCCTCGATGAAGAAGCGCAGCGGCGCGCGACCTCGGTGTATTTCCCCGATCATGTCGTGCCGATGCTGCCGGAGGCGTTGTCGAACGGGCTGTGCTCGCTCAACCCCGACGTCGATCGTCTCGCACTGGTTTGCGAGATGCGCCTGGACAAGCAGGGGCGCATGCGCTCCAGTCGCTTCTATTCGGCGGTGATCCGCTCGCACGCGCGCCTGCTCTACGAACAGGTCGCCGACTGGCTGGAAAACCCCGACAACATGCCGGAGCGCTATCGCGATCTGGCCAAGCCGCTGGCCAATCTGAACGGGCTCTACGAAGCGCTGCTGGCCGAACGGCGCGAGCGCGGCGCGATCGAGTTCGAAACCACCGCCACGCGCATCATCTTCAACGAAGACCGCAAGATCCAGCGCATCGTGCCCACCGAACGCAACGTCGCCCACAAGATCATCGAGGAATGCATGATCGCGGCGAACGTGGCTACGGCCACGCATCTGTCGAAAAAGCGCATGCCGTTGCTTTATCGCGTGCACAGCGGCCCGGCCGCCGATGCCCTCGAGGATCTGCGCGCCTTTCTGGCCGAGCGTGGCCTGTCGCTGCCCGGCGGCAGCGATCCGCAGGCTGCCGACTACGCCACGTTGCTGGCCTCCGTCGCCGATCGCAGCGATGCGCATCTGATCCAGACGGTGATGCTGCGCAGTCTCTCGCGTGCGGTCTATAGCCCGCACAACGATGGCCACTTCGGGCTTGCGCTGGAAAACTACGCCCACTTCACGTCGCCGATCCGGCGCTATCCGGATTTGCTCGCCCATCGTGCGATCAAGCATCTGGAAGCGCGCGGCAAGCCCAAGACCTTCGACTATGACGTCGGTGCCATGGAAAGCCTCGGCACCGTCTGTTCAGAAGCGGAAAAGCGCGCCGACGACGCCACCCGCGACGTCGACGACTGGCTCAAGTGCGAGTACATGAGCGATTCGCTCGGCCAGACGTTCGAAGGCACGGTGACCGGGGTGACGGCGTTCGGCCTTTTCGTCGAGCTCGACGGTATTTATGCCACCGGCCTGGTGCACGTATCGAGTCTGTCGAACGACTACTACCACTTCGACGCCCAGTCGCGCTGCCTGCGCGGCGAACGTTCAGGCGTGGTACACCGATTGGCCGATAAGATGAAGGTCAAGGTCGCGCGCGTCGATCTCGACGAGCGCAAGATCGATTTCGAGCTGGTCGAGCCTGATAGCGCCGCCAGCAAACGCGGCAAGCCGACGCCCAAGCCCAAGGCCGACAAGGGCAAGTCGTCGGGCAGGTCGCGCCGTCAAAACAAGCGAGGTAAACGTTGATGAACCGGTCCACGACCCCCAAGAATTCTGCAATCCTGCTGGTGGCACTGCTGTGCACGGCATTGTTCGTGACCGCCTGCGCGGGTGATCCGAACCGCAAGACCAAGATCGGCGCCGGCGTGGGCGCCGTGCTGGGTGGTATCGCCGGATCCCAGCTGGGCGACAAGTCGGGCACCAACGCTGCCATCGGTGCGGCGGTGGGTGCCCTGGCCGGCGGCGCGTCCGGGCGCTATATGGACAACCAGCAGAAAGAACTCAACGAAAAGCTTCAGGCCGAGCAGGCACGTGATGTGCTCAACCTCACCCGCCTGAGCGGCGACGCGCTCAAGATCGGCGTGGCCAGCGATGCCTCGTTTGCGGTGGACAGCGCGACGTTGTCGGGTAACGCGCAGAGCACCTTCAACAAGATCGCCGAAACCCTGAAGAACTATGACAAGACCGCTATTCATGTGGTCGGCCACACGGACAGCACTGGCAGCGACGAGTACAACATGAAGCTCTCGCAGCAGCGTGCGCAGGCCGTCGCCCAGTTCCTGACCAGCCGCGGCGTGGACTCGCAGCGCGTACTGACCTGGGGCCGTGGCGAGACGCAACCGATTGCGACCAACGACACCGAGGCCGGCCGTGCCGAGAACCGTCGTGTGGATATCGTGATCAAGCCGATCGTGGAAGGTCAGGAATCGCAGGCGTTCGCGGAACCGCCGTATCTGGGGTCGTAAGCGCGAGCCATCGGCAGGTCCAAGTCGTCGAGAAAGCCCGGTTCTGCCGGGCTTTCTTGATTGGGCGCTTTCCCTGCGCCCAGGAATGAAACGAGGCGTCGAATGACGGATACGCAGCAACAGAGCCTGATCGGCGGTTTTCATGCGGTGATGAGCGCGTTGGAAAAACAGCGCGCGCTGGAATGCATCTGGCTGGCCAGCGGCCGCCGCGACGGCCGTGCCGAAGCATTGCGCCAGGCCGCCGGCGCGCGCGGCGTGGCGATTGCAAGCGCGGACATGAGCGCGCTGGATGCCATGCTGCCGGAGGTGCGCCATCAGGGCTGTATCGCCCAGCTCGCGCTCGCGCGTGAACAGCGCGAGTCCGATCTGCCGCAGTTGCTGGCCCAAGCCGAGCGACCGTGGGTGCTCGCGCTCGATCAGGTGCAGGACCCGCACAACCTCGGTGCCTGCCTGCGCAGTGCGGCCGCCGCTGGGGTGACGGCCGTGATCGCGCCGCGTAAACGCGCCGCCGGTTTGACCGCGGCCGTGCACAAGGTCGCCGCCGGGGCGGCCGAGCGCGTGGCTTTCGTGCCGGTGACCAATCTCACCCGCGCCATCGCGCGTTTGCAGGAGGAGGGCTTCTGGGCGGTTGGCCTGGACGGCGGCGCCGAGCGCAGCCTGTATGACGAAGCGCTGCCGGAACGCCTCGTGCTGGTCGCGGGCGGCGAGGAGAAAGGCATTCGCGAACTCACCGCGCGCCAGTGCGATGCGCTGGTGTCGATCCCCATGGCCGGCGATGTGGAAAGCCTGAACGTGTCGGTGGCCACCGGGGTGGCGCTGTTCGAGGCGCGCCGTCAGCGCCAGGCCGGCATCACGACATGAACCGGCCTGCCAGGCGCGTTGCGTTGGGCGCGACAAGCCCTTAGACTACCGCGCCTCGCGGCGTTCGCGCCGCAGTCCTTGCTCCACGGCAGATCGAATACGATCGTACCGGGGGCTGCAACCCGAAAGGAAACACAATGCGACACTATGAAATCGTGTTTCTGGTCCATCCGGACCAGAGCGAGCAGGTGCCGGCGATGGTCGAAAAATATCGCGGCATCATCGAAAACGACAGCGGTACGATCCACCGCCACGAAGACTGGGGCCGTCGTCAGCTGGCCTATCCGATCACCAAGATCCACAAGGCGCACTACGTTCTGATGAACGTGGAGTGCTCGCAGGAAGCCCGCGAGGAACTCGAAGACGCGTTCCGCTTCAACGACGCCGTGCTGCGTCATCTGGTGATCGCCCGTCACAAGGCCGATACCGACCCGTCCCCGCTTGCCAAGAACGCCGAAGATCGCGGCGAACGCAAGCCCGCTGCCAACGCCAGCTAAGGAGTTTCGACCATGGCCCGTTTTTTCCGTCGCCGTCGTTTTTGCAAGTTCACCGCCGAAGGCGTCGAGGAGATCGATTACAAGGATATCGAGACCCTCAAGCAGTACGTCACCGAAACCGGCAAGATCGTTCCCAGCCGTATCACCGGCACCGCGGCGCGCTATCAGCGTCAGCTGTCCACCGCGGTCAAGCGTGCGCGTTTTCTCGCGCTGCTGCCGTACACCGACCGGCATTCGTCCTAGGAGGCACCCGTGGAAGTCATTCTGCTACAGAAAGTCCGCAACCTCGGCGACCTGGGCGATACCGTCAAGGTCCGTCCCGGTTACGGCCGCAACTTCTTGATGCCGCGCGGCATCGCGCTGCCGGCCACCAAGGCCAACCTGACCGTGTTCGAAGAGCGTCGCTCCGAGCTGCAGGCGGCCTCGCAGGAGCGTGAAGACCGTGCCAAGGCACGTGCCGACCAGCTGCGTGGCAAGGAATACGTCATCGCCATGCGCGCCAGTGACGAAGGCAAGCTCTTCGGCTCCGTGGGCCCGCAGGAAATCTCCGACGCGATCACCGAAGACGGCGTCGAGGTCAGCCCGAAGGAAGTCACGCTGACCGAAGGCACCATTCGTCAGGTGGGCGAATACACCGCGACACTGCATCTGCATGCCGAGGTCGAGGTCGAGGTCACCGTGATCGTCGCCCAGAAGACCGACATGGGCATCAACATGCCGCCGCGGCGTGCGGCCGATGAGGCCGAGGAAGACGCCACCGCCGACGAGCTCGACGGCGAGCGCGTCGAGGACGCCGGCGAACCGGCCGACGAAACCGGCACCGAAGCCGATGCGCCGCTTGGCGAGCGCGAGGACTGATCGCAGATCAGTCGAGGCAATCGTGCCGATTTGAAACGCCGCCTTCGGGCGGCGTTTTTTTTGGTCGGTGGCGGGCGTAAACTCCAGCTTCATCCGCGTTGCCTGTCACAGGCGGCGCGATTTCCCTTGTTAGCGTAGACAGGCGATTCGCCATGGCCGAAGCCAAGCTTCCTCCGCATTCCATCGAGGCCGAGCAATCCGTGGTCGGCGGGCTGCTGCTCTCCGAGCGGGCCTGGGACGACGTCGCGGGCCGTATTTCCGAAGATGACTTCTATCGCGAGGATCATCGCCTGCTATTCCGCGGGCTCGCCGACCTGGCCGATACCGGCAAACCGCGCGACCTGGTCACCCTCACCGAATGGCTGCGCAGCCGCGATCTGCTCGAGCGCGCGGGCGGGGCGAGCTATCTCGGCAATCTGGCCGCGGATATTCCCGGGGCGGCCAATATCAAGGCGTATGCCGATATCGTGCGCGAGCACTCGGTCATGCGTCAGCTCATCCGGGCAGGCGACCTGATCACCACCATGGGCTTCGAAACCGAGGGGCGCAGCGCCTCGGAGCTTCTCGAAACCGCCGAAAAGGAAATCTTTGCGATCGCCGAACGCGGCCGGCGCGGTGGTGAAGGTCCGCAGGGCCTGAATTCGTTGTTGACCCAGGCCGTCAACCGGATCGAGGAGCTGGTATCGAAGGGCGACCAGTTCGCCGGCCTGCCGACCGGGCTCTACAACTTCGACAAGATGACCAACGGCCTGCAGCCGGCCGACCTGATCATCCTCGCCGGGCGTCCGTCGATGGGTAAGACCAGTCTGGCCATGAACATGGTCGAAAACGCTGCCATCAAGGAGAAGGTGCCGGTCGCGGTGTTCTCGCTAGAAATGTCCGCCGAGCAGCTGGTCATCCGTATGATTTCCTCCTGGGGGCGAATCGATCAGTCGCGCCTGCGCTCGGGGCGGCTGACCGAAGACGATTGGCCGAAGATCACCTCGGCGATCGGCATCATGAACGAAAACGCGCGGCTGTTCATCGACGACACGCCCGCGCTGTCGCCCAGCGAAATGCGTGCGCGTGCGCGCCGGCTCAAGCGCGAGCACGACATCGGCCTGGTGATGGTCGACTATCTGCAGCTCATGCAGGTGCCCGGCACCAAGGAAAATCGCACCAACGAAATCTCCGAGATCTCGCGCTCGCTCAAGGCGTTGGCCAAGGAGCTGGATGTGCCGGTGATCGCGCTGTCCCAGCTCAATCGCCAGCTCGAACAGCGCGAGGATCGACGCCCGCGCATGTCGGATTTGCGCGAGTCCGGCGGTATTGAACAGGACGCCGACCTGATCCTTTTCGTCTATCGCGACGAGGTATACAACGAAGACACCCCGGACAAGGGCGTGGCCGAAATCATCATCGGCAAGCATCGTAACGGCCCGACCGGCACCGCCCGTACGGCATTCCTGTCGCATTTCACCCGCTTCGAGAATCTGCAGGAACACTACGACGAGGATTTCATGGAATGATGCCGAGTCCCTGCCGACCTGACGCGACGTCATGATTCGCGCTCAGGCAGTCATCGATCGCGGCGCCCTGGCGCATAACCTGGCTCGGGTACGTGCGCTCGCCCCCGGCAGCCGCGTCTACGCAGCGGTCAAGGCCGATGGCTACGGCCATGGGGCGGTGACGGTCGCCTGCGCGCTGGACCAGGCAGACGGCTTCGCCGTATCGAGTCTGGATGAAGCGCTGCAGCTGCGCTGGGCCGGCATCGACAAACCGATCGCGATGCTGTCGCAGCAGCTCGACGAGTTCGTCTGCAACCAGGCCGGCGAGCATGGCTTTGAGCTGGTGCTGTTCCACCCCAGCCAGCTTGCCGCGCTCGAACACTACGTCGGGCCGGCGCTGAAAGCCTGGGTGAAAATCGATAGCGGCATGCATCGACTGGGCTTTGCCCCCAACGACGTTGACGAGGTCGAGGCACGTCTGGCGAAGCTCGAGCGCCTCGAGGTGGTCGGCTGGCTCACCCATCTGGCCTGTGCCGATGAGCCGTCGCGACCCGAAACCCAGTCGCAACTGGATGTTTTTGCGCGAACCACCGCCGATCGCAGCGGGCTGCGCTCGATCGCGAACTCGGCCGGGGTGCTGGCCTGGCCGGCGGCGCATGCCGACGTGGTACGCCCGGGCATCATGCTCTACGGCAGCTCGCCCATGTGCGACCGCGATGCGGCCAGCTACGATCTTCGTCCGGCCATGCACCTGAGCGCGCCGCTGATCGCCCGCAACCGAATCGCCGCGGGCGAAACGGTGGGCTACGGCGCGACCTGGCGCACGCCCGATGCCATGGATATCGGCGTGATCGGTATCGGCTACGGTGACGGCTACCCCAGGCATGCGCCTTCGGGCACGCCGGTGCTCATCGATGGCGTGCAGGTACCGCTGGTGGGGCGCGTGTCGATGGATATGATCACCGTAGACCTGCGCGGCGCGCCCAATGCGAAAGTCGGCGATCGGGCGACGCTCTGGGGTAATGGCCTCGACGTGGACGAGGTCGCCCGCCATGCCGACACGATTGCCTACGAGCTGTTTTGTCGGCTGACGCCGAGGGTGCGTTTCGAGGTGGTGTGAGAGTCGCTGTTGTGACGCCGTTGGTGGGCTGTGCTCGACAAGGTAGGTTGTCCACCAATGCGCGCGAACACACGAGACTCAGCTGAACGACAGCGCCCTAGAAGGCCGATTGTTTCGCTGTTAACGCCGCATGCTCAACGCTTCGCCCTATCACTTGCTGCCTTTAATTCGCGTTTATTGGCGTGCATTGACGGACCTTTTTCTTTCGGTGTCGATTGCGCCATTGCGCCTGCGGCGGTTCGCTGATGGGAGGGGCGTGCGTCACCGCAGGCTGATCGGGCTGCGCCCGCGTTCTTCGCGTTTCGCGCGACTCTTCTCCCGGCGACGGTTGTCGGTTGCCTCCGGGGTGAGGTGTTCGTGAAAGAATGCGATCTGGTCGGCGCTGGACTGACGAAAACCGGCGCCGCGATAGATATCGAAATGGCCGATCTTGTAGTGGCGCTCGCGAGCTCGCTCGCCTGCATGCAGCACGGTGGCCTCGGCGGCCCAGGGCGGGGCGACGCTGTCTTCATCGCAGATCTGGATCAGCGCCGGGCAGGGCAGGCGATTGGCACGCCTGCCGGGCCGATAGAACGCCAGGGTGAGCGCGAAGCGCGCGGCGATTTCGTTACGCCAATCGTCGGGGGTGATGGCCATATAGCCGTCGTAGGCGTCGTCGCTACTCATCGCGGCCAGGGTGCCGGGACGGCCGACGATGGGAATCATGTAGGGGTCGGCGCCGGCGAGGTTGTTGATGGCATCGCGGATGCCGGCCCAGGTGAGCTTGAGCAATTGCAGGATGCCGGCATAGGAGGCGAGGTTGGTGACCGCGGCCAGGCCGTCCATCATCGGGCCCTGGGCCGTGACTGCAGCGACATGCCCATCGCGCGCGGCGGCGGCGATGACGTGGCCGCCGGAGAATGAGCTGCCCCAGAGGGCGATGCGTTCGGCATCGACGTCGGCCTGGCGGCGGGCCACGGCGATCGCGATCTTCCAGTCGTAGAGCTGTGCGCGAACCGATAAAAGCTGGCGCGGCTCGCCGTCGCTGGCGCCGAAATAACGATAGTCGAACAGAAATACCGCGAGCCCTGCGCTGGCAAAGCGTTCGGCATAGGGTTCGAGGCCGGCATCCCGGGTGCCGCCGAGGCCGTGCGCCATGACCACGCAGGGTACGCCCTCCTGCGTGCGCAGGGCATCGGTACGCGCGGGATAGAACCAAGCGCGACAGGTGGTTCCGCGGCTGATGAAGTCGATATCCAGGCGTTCGTGCATCGAAACCTCGCAGGTAGTAGGCCAGCGCGCTACAACGATCGGCGCGCTTTGCGTGCATCGCTAAAGTACAGCGCCTAGTATGCCGGTTTGTTTTCAGCTGCCGTAAGGGCGTGCCCGGCACGGCGCGGCAGTTTCCCGACCTGCCGTCGGCGCGGTGGCGCAGATGAAATGGGCTGGCGGCCCGATTTGCGGTGTCGCCAGACGTGAATTTGAGGTAGCAATGGCACGCAACAAGACCGTTTTCATCTGCGAATCCTGCGGCGCCAGTCATGCGAAATGGGCCGGGCAGTGCAGCGATTGCGGGGCCTGGAATACGCTGGTGGAAAGCGTTGCTGCCGCGCCGGCCAAGCCCGGGGCGGGCGCGCCGGCGAGCTTCGGCAAC
>NZ_CAXGSH010000054.1:0-26654 GCF_964012375.1 uncultured Salinisphaera sp. | reverse complement strand
CCGTCGCGGCGATCAAGCCAGTCGCGCATGGCGGCCGGGCCGGCCGGTTCAATCTCGGCCGCCAGCCACAGGGCGTTCCATTCGGTTCGCAGGCCGTCGAGACGGGCCCTGGCGTCGTCGCGACGCGTGCTGGCCTGTTCGAGCGCCTGTTCGCGTTCGGCTACATGGCGCTGGCGTTCGGCGTCCTGGGCAATGGCTTCGGCCCGATCGAAACGGGCATCGGCGAGTTCGTCGGCGGTCTGCGTGCTGCGCTCGAAGGCGGCGACCGGGTTGTTTTCGCTGGCCTTGTCGAGTGCCGGCGTGGGGGCCTGGTCGAACAGATCGGGTTCGCGCTGTTCGACATAGCGCCGGCGGATGAGTTGCCAGCAGGCATCGCGATGCGCTCGGCTCGATTGCAGGGCCTCAATATCGGGCAGCGCGTCGTCGGCGCGGCGGCGGGCCAGCGCATCGCGGGCGCGTTCGACCTCGTCGGTCAGTTCGTCGTGGCGTTGTTGATGGCGCTTGCAGGCCTCGCTGGCGTCGGCGAGTTCGGTATCGAATTCATCGACGCGCGCGCGGGTCGGCACCGACAGCTCGGCCAGGGTGTCGCTGTCGGCGACCGCCGGTTTCAGCGTGGACAGGCGACGTTCGATATCGCGATCCAACCGGTGGACGTTGGCCTGGGCGCTGCGCAGCTCGGCTTCGAGATCGCCTTCGCGGGTGGCAGCGGTCAGCCAGGCTTCGAGCGCGGTGGTATCGCGCATATCGCCCAGCGACTGCAGCTCGTCGGCCAGCCGTGCATCGGCCTCGCGGGCGCTTTCGAGGTTGTTCGCCGCGTGCGCGACGCTCTGGCGAAGGGTGGCTTCATCGGTAGCGATACGTCGGGCCTGGGCGAGCGCGGCCGCGCCCGGCCAGGGCGTGTCTTCATCGTGCCAGTCCAGCTCGGCACGCTCGCGGTCGAGCGCCTGGGCAAGCTGCGTGCGCTCGCGTTCGATTTCGGCGATGCGCTCGCGACCGGCCGCGATCTGGCCGCGCTGTTCGGCCAGGTGCGCGATGGTGTCACCGGCCTCGCGCAGGGCCGGTTCGTCGACCAGCGTTTCGATTTCGGCGTCGATAGCCGCCATCTGATCCTCAATGGAGGCAATCGCGATGCGGCTGGATTCGAGCGTCTGGCAGGCGTGCTCGAAGGCCGGCCGGGCGTCGGCGTCCAATGCCGGCGTTTGTTCAAGTTCGGCGAGTTCGGCTTCGATTTCGCGATAGCGACGGGCCGGACGGGCCACGCGGCGAATGCGTTCGAGCTCGAGGCGTTGATGGTCGAGCCCGCGGCGGCGTTCGGCGAGCTGTTCGTAGTGCGCTTCGGCGGCCTCGAAGGCTTCGCGGCGGCGCTGCCAGTCGCCGACCGTGACTTCGTGCTCGCGGATGTCCGCGTCGGCTGCTTCCAGACGGGCTTTGGCCTGATAATAACGACGGTTCTGGGAAGCGTTGGGCGACCATAGCCCGTCTGCCTCGGCCACCAGGGCTTCGCGTTCGGCGAGCACGTCCGCCAGGCCGGAGCCGGCCGCAAGCAGAGCGGTATTGGCATTGGCATCGGCTGCGGCCAGGGTTTCGCCGCCGGCGCGCAGGCCCTCGTGATTCAGGCTGAACATGCGGGTGAAAAAGGCCCGGTCCGCCCCCGCGAGCTGGCGTTCCAACTCGGTTTCCAGCGTGTTCGCGGCCGCGCCGTCGGCGTCGAGCAGGGTGTTCTTGCGACCTTTCTTGCGGATCGCCTCGATTTCGGTGTCGCCGGCCTCGACCCGGGCACCGATGCGCAGGGCGTTGTAGGCATGTACGAAGTTCAGGTCGGTCTGGGTCGGAAAACCGAACAGGAAGTCGCCGATCGCGCTGCGGGCGGTGGATTTGCCGGCCTCGTTGGCGCCAAACACGAGTTGCAGGTCGGTTTCGCCGCGCGTGAAGGCCAGCCGGCGATCGGTGAAATGGCCATAGGCGAGCAGGTCGAGCTGAGCAAACCTCATGACATGGACTCGTCTGCCGCGAGACGCGAGAGCAGATAATCGCCGGCGCCGTCGATCAGCGTCGCGGTATCGCCGTCGATGGCCGCACGCAGCAGCGCATCGTCGGCATTTTCGCGAATCTCGTAGGGCAGGCGCTCGGCCAGACGGCGGATATCCTTTTCGATCATCGCCCGAATATCGGGGTCGTCGACGGCTTCGTCGAGCAACCGCTGCATTTCGCCCAGCGCGTCCTGGCGTGCGCGACGGGTGGCGGCATCGAGGGCCGGCGTGGTCGCCAGCTTGATCTTTTCGACATAGACCTGGGCCGAACCCATCGCCGCGGCAGCGGCCCGTGCTTCGGCCAGCAGCCGTTCGGGGACCGCGGCCAGCCGGTCGTGCAGGGCGGTGGTGCCGGTCAGATGCAGGCGGATAGCGAGCAGTCGACCCTCCGCTGCATCGGCGCCGGTTTCGATCGCCCGGCGCATGGCCGCGATTACGTCGTTGAAGTCGTCGGCCGCGGCGATATCCACCTCGCTTTCGGCCCAGCGGGCGACATCGCAATGAACGGCCCGCAATGCAGCCACGCGGCCGTCTTCCACGATCACTTCATAGGCGCTCTTGGCGCCGGTTTCGCGGATGGAACGACCCTGGAGATTGCCCGAGAACACCACGTGCGGATGTTCGGCCAGCACTTCGGCGCCGTGGACATGGCCCAGCGCCCAGTAGTCGTAGCCCTTGGCGGTGAGTTCGTCGAGCGAGCAGGGCGCATAGTTGGCGTGACCGCCGCGCCCGCCCAGGCCGGTATGCAGCACGCCGATATTGAAGTGCTCGGCGACCGGCGCGGGGTAACCGGGCACCAGGTTGTCGGTGACCGCGCGTTCGGCATAGCTTTCGCCGTGAAGGGCGACGTCGAGGTGCTCGAGCGTGGTGGTTTCCGCTTGTTCGTGCGAGAACACATACACGTTGTCGGGCAGCGACAGGCTGCGCGTCATCTGGTTCTGGGCATCGTGGTTGCCGTGGATCAGATAGACCGGAATCGAGGCGCTGGCCAGGCGGTGCATCTGGCGCACGAAGAACACGCCGGTCTGGTAGTCGCGCCAGTCGCCGTCGTAGACGTCGCCGGCGATGATCACGAAATCCACCGCGCGTTCGATGGCCGCGTCGATAAGCGCGGTCAACGCTTCGCGGGTGGCCAGGCGCAGCCGCTCGGCGACGCCGGGCACGGTGTCCGAGAGCCCGCGCATCGGGCTGTCGAGATGGATATCGGCGGCATGGATGAAGCGAAACGAGCGCAAGGACGACGGCGTGATCACGAAATAGATGCGGGCATCTTATCCCGCGCACGGGGCAGGCCCAATGCCCGGGGGGTATCGCATAAAACGAACCGCTCGGGCAGAGTCGCGCTCATGTCGAGTGTCGTTGCTACCCGCGCGCTGCGCGCAGTCGTTGTGCTGAACCTGTTGTGGCTGGCCGGCTGTGCCGTGCTGCGCCCTACCGAGCTGCCCCGCCGGCCGGCCGCCGAGGTGCGTGCCGAGCTGGTGTCACTCATGCCTGCGGGCGTGGACGATCGCGCCGGCTGGGCGGCCGATATCGAAACCGCCTTCGCCGCCCGGCATATCGAGGCGTCGAGCGCGAATCTGTGTGCGACGCTTTCGGTCATCGCGCAAGAATCGTCATTTCGTGCTGCGCCCGTCGTGCCCGGCCTGTCGCGCATCGCCCGCGGCGAGATCGAACGCCGGGCGGCAGCCGCGCATATACCCGATTTCCTGCTCGACAAGGCGCTGAGTCTTGAATCCGCCAACGGCCAGAGCTATGACGAACGCCTGGATACGGTACGCACCGAAAGCGATCTGAGCGATCTGTTCGAGGAATTCATCGCCCGCGTGCCGTTGGGCAGTACGCTCTTCGGCGGCTTCAACCCGGTACAGACGGGCGGGCCGATGCAGGTGGCGATCGATTTCGCCGAACAACACGCCGACGACTATCCCTACGACGATGCGCAATCGCTGCGCGCGGAGGTTTTCAGCCGTCGCGGCGGGCTGTATTTCGGCATCGTTCATCTGCTCGGCTACGACGTCGATTATCCAAGCCCGCTCTATCGCTTCGCCGACTACAACGCCGGCTGGTATGCCAGCCGCAACGCCGCGTTTCAGCGCGCGGTGAGCCAGCTCACGGGCACCGATCTCGCCCTCGACGGGGACCTGATCTCGTATCGGGCCTTTTCGGTGAGCAATACCGAACGCGCTACCAAGTCGCTCAGCGATCGCCTGGACATGGGCGAGGGCCCGATCCGTCGCGATCTCACCGAGGGCAGCGGCCCGGACTTCGAGCGCACGCGGCTGTATAAACGCGTCTATGCACTGGCCGATAAGGCGGCCGGCGAACGCGTGGCGCGGGTGATCCTGCCCGGGATCAAGCTCGAAAGCCCGAAGATCAGCCGCGATCTCACAACGGCCTGGTTCGCCGAGCGCGTGTATTCGCGCTGGCAGGCGTGCATGGGCCGCGCCGGGCGGCCGTGAGATAGCGCCCGGCGCGGTTAGTGAATCTCTGCACAACCTGTCGCGGTCGCGCCGGCGTGCTTTGCGCGTGGCTGGCAAGGAGAGGCAGACGTAGCGTGTTGGTTACACGGTTCGTTTGCCTAGACGCAGACCAGGCGCTCGCAAAGCCCCCGGCCGCTAAGCGGTTCGGCCTCAAATGCGCCGCGACTGCGTTGTGCGAGCTTGACCTGCCAATGAGGCAGGCGCTGCGCTCGGACGCCTTCTCGCAACGCATTTGACCTTGAAAGTCTTTTCAGGGCGAACGCGAACCGCGAGAGGTTGTGCAGAGATTCTCTAGGGCGTGACGATCGCAAAGCCGCGATCGGGTGTTTCCAGCAGTGAGAAGAAGCGCCCAAGACTGGCGCGGTCGCCCTCGACGTTGAGCTGTTTGGGCGAGAGCTTGCCGCCGATCAACGCCAGCAGCGCCGGGTGGGTGAGATGCACGGTGGCATCCGCATTTTCGGCAATCGGGCGTTGCCAGTGGTGGAGCACGCCGTTTTCGATGGCGAGAACGTGGTTCTGGCCCAGGTCGGTGAAGTCGAAGTTGATGGTGAGATCGCGCTTGGCGGCCTCGGGGCCGTTCAGGCGTGCGGCCATGGCATCGAAGAAGCGCTCAATCGGCACTTGGCGCAGCAACCCGATGCCGCGCGATAGATCCAGCGATGTGCCGAGCGGCCCGTCACGCAGCTCTTTGGCGCCGGTGAGATAGATATCGCGCCACGGGCCGGATTCGGCCTGGTAGCCGAGCTGGTCGTAGGTGTTTGCGAGCAATTGCCGGGCGGCGGCGTTGTCCGGCTCGGCAAACACCACTTTATTGAGCACTTCGGCTGTCCAGCGATAATCGCCGGCATCGAACGATTGCTGGGCCTTGGCGACGACGGCGTCGGCGCCGCCCATGTAATCGACATATTTACGGGCCGATTCGGTCGGCGGCAACGGGTTGAGATGGGCCGGGTTGCCATCGAACCAGCCGAAATACCATTGATACACCGCCTTGGCGTCATGGCTGACGGTGCCGTAGTAGCCGCGGTTGTGAAAGGGTTTGGCCAGCGATTCCGGCAGCGTGAGTTGCTCGGCGATCTCGCGCGGCGTGTAGCCGGCATTGGCCAGGCGCAGGGTCTGGTCGTGGATGTATTTATAGGTGTCGCGTTGTACCTTGAGATAATCGACGATCTCGTCGTGGCCCCACACCGGCCAGTGATGGCTGTTGAATACCACCTCGGCACGCTGGCCGTAGCGTTGTAGTGCTTCGTCGATATAGCCGCTCCACTTGAGGGCATGGCGCACCTTCGCACCGCGCAGCGTATAGACGTTGTGCAGGGTATGGCTGACGATTTCGGCCCCGCAGAAGGCCTTGAACTGGGGCAGATAGAAGGTCAGTTCGGCGGGTGCTTCGGATTCGGGGGTGTACTGGAAATCGAAGTCGACCCCGTCGACGGTCAGCGTCTGGCCGGTATGGTCGATGATATCGGTGGGCGCGAGAATGCTGAAATGCCCCTTGGACGGCGCCTTGCCCAGCCCCGAATCCACATGGCCGCGCGCGTCGCGCGCCAGGGCGCCGCCAAACATATAGGTCGCGCGCCGGCCCATGGCCGGGCCGGCCAGCAGGTTTTCGCTGGTCGATTCCTCCATGAAGCCCTTGGGCGCGATGATGCGTACGTTATCGCGCTTGGCCTGCTCGGGGCTGAGCACGCCCTCGATACCGCCGAAATGGTCGATATGGCTATGCGTGAAGATCACCGCGACGATCGGCTTGTCGTCGATGATATGGGCCTTGGCCATCTGCCAGGCCGCGGCGGCCGTCTCGGCCGTGGTCAACGGATCCACCACGATCCAGCCGCTGTCGCCCTCGATGAGCGACATGTTCGACAGGTCGTAGCCGCGTAGCTGATAGACCCGATCGGTGACCTTGTACAGGCCGTGCAGGTCGTTGAGCTTGGCTTGTCGCCACAGGCTGGGATTGACCGTGGCCGGCGCGGCGCCTTCGATGAAATCGTAGGCCGTCATGTCCCAGACCGGCTGGCCGTCGCTGTCTTTTATAACCAGCGCCGGATCACGCGCGATCAGGCCGCGCTTGGCGGCATCGAAATCACCCCGATTGGCCAGCGGCAGGCGTTCGGCCACGCCGGCATTGGCTGTACGCGTGGCTGGGGTGGCCTCGGTCGGCTGGCCGCCCTGTTGCGCGGTTGCGGGCGGCGTGTGTGTGCCGAGCGCGATGGCGGCAACGGTCAGCAGCGCCGCGCTATGGATGTGTCGGTTCATGTCGGTCCCCTCGTTAATAGGGCATCGCAGTCATGGCTCGGCCCGGGCGTCAGATCTTTTCCGTGCTTGCTCGATTGCGTGCCGTTATGGGTACCGCGGCCTTGTCAGTTGGTGGTCACAGCCTGCGGTATCGCTTCATGGTCGTCTTATCGCTGCCGTGCGTATTGACTTTGCGTGCCGTTTTTTTAACTTTGAGCGACAGCTTGTATGGGTGTGTGGATGCCCAGTCTGGTTCGAAACAGTGCACTCTATGGCTTTGGCCGCTTCGTGGCTGAACTGGGCGGCGACGCGCGTGCCTTGCTGGACGACTGCGGGCTGCCGGCGGATATCGAAACGCGTGTGGATGGGTTTTTGCCCTATCGCACGCTCATCGCCTTGCTGGAATTGTGTGCACAGCGGTTGCGCTGCCCGGATTTCGGCATGCGCCTGGCCAGTGTCCAGGGCATCGAGATTCTGGGCCCGCTGGCGGTGGCCATACGTCATGCTGCGACCGTCGCCGAGGCGATCGAGCAGGCGGCCAGGTATCTGCACGTATTCAATCCCGGCCAGCGCATGACCATCCGGCGTGAAGGTGCACAGGTGTGTCTGCGCTTCGAGATATTGCTCGAGAACGTGCCTCATACCCGGCAGGCCAACGAACGGGCCCTGGTTTTTCTCAAGCGGGCACTGGAACTGGGTGGCGATGTGGCGCCGCCGCGCCGGGTGTTGTTTCGCGATAGCCGGCTCGCGCCGCTGAGTGTCTACCGCCGCGTGTTCGGGACCGGCACGTTGTTGTTCGACCAGGCCGAATGTGGCCTGGATGTCGATAAGGCCACCATGGCCGCCTCGCTGCAGCGGTCGAACCCGCATATCCGCGCGATGGCGATTGCCTTCATGGAACAGGCCGCCGGCCCGCGCGCCCAGCAGGTGTCGTTGCGGGTACGTGATATCTGTCGTCGGCTTTTGCCCACGGGTGGTGCATCGATCGATATCGCGGCCGAATATCTCAATCTCAACCGGCGAACCCTGCAACGGCGGCTTGCCGACGAGGGCACTGGTTTTTCTGCGGTGCTCGATGGCGTACGCGCGGATATGGCGACACGTTATTTGGCCGAGGCCGATCTGCCGCTGGGGCAGGTCGCGGCACTGCTGGGGTATACCGAGCAAAGCGCGCTCAACCGGGCCTGTCGGCGTTGGTTCGGTCTTACACCACGCGGCTATCGTCAGCGCCTTCAGCGGCGCCTGTGAACGCCGGCGAGCGGCGGCGTCGAGGCCATGGTCGCTTTGCAAAAGTCGTATTGCAGAGGCTGTTACGACATGTGGCAGACTCATTGCAAGGCAAACGCACGATTCCCAGGGAGATTCAATCGTGACAGCTTCAAAGGGCCGCTCGGGCCGATTCGGTTTGTGTTTTATC
The DNA here is from genome assembly GCF_964012375.1 of uncultured Salinisphaera sp. NCBI lineage: Bacteria > Pseudomonadati > Pseudomonadota > Gammaproteobacteria > Salinisphaerales > Salinisphaeraceae > Salinisphaera > uncultured Salinisphaera sp. The sequence goes on along the minus strand of NZ_CAXGSH010000054.1, from coordinate 18,489 downwards.
GTCGTGCTGATGGCCGGGGCCATCGCCGGCTGCAGCCAAGACGAAGGCGCCACGGTCGATGGCATTCATCTGGTCAACGCCGATGCGCTGACGGTGTGTACCCATATTCCATACAAGCCGTTCCAGTTCACCGGCGACAACGGTGAAGTTGTCGGCTTCGACGTGGATCTGGTCGATCTGCTGGCCCAGGATCTGGGCGTGGAGACGCACGTGGTGAGCGTGGACTGGAACCAGATCACGTCGGGAGCCGTGCTCGCCGCCGGCACCTGCGATCTGGCCATGGGCGGGGCGACGATCACGCCCAAGCGTGAAGAGGCGGTACTGTTCTCGGACCCGTACTTCAACGCCACCCAGGCGCTGCTGGTGAAAAAGGGCAGCGATTACGAAAGCCTCGAAGATCTGCAAGGCAAACGCCTGGGCACCCAGACCGATACCACCGGCGCGATCTATGCCGACAAGCACGCCGAGCAGTACGGTTATACGACCGTGGTATTCGACGATCTCGCCCTGGAGACCACCGCGGTCAGCGCGGGCAAGGTCGATGCTGCGATCAACGACAACGGGCCGCTGTATCAGTACGCGGCGGACAACCCGGATACCGAGATCGCGGCGGAATTCGATACCGGAGAGCGATACGGCTTTCTCGCCAAAAAGGACGACGAGAACGCGCAGAAGCTTATCGATCGACTCAACGAAGCGCTGGCCAAGGCCCGGGAAAACGGCCGCTATGACGAGATATTCAAGAAATGGTTCGGTCAGGTACCGGGCACGATCAACGAACAATAGCCGGCTGGCATGACGACCCGACAAAGCGGGGAGGCCCCCCGCAGGACGAGCCCGCGTATCCGGGCCCGGCGTATTCGTGCCGTGCAGTACGCGCTGCTGGTGGCGGTGGTCGTCGCCGCGGGCCTTTCTGCGGACTGGGCACAGATCGGTCGTAGCTTTTTCGATCCTGGCCTGATCCGCTATACCGTTATGCACGGCCTGTGGCTGGCGCTGTGGAACACGCTGGTCTATACCGCGGGCGGCTTCGTTCTGGGGCTTGTCGCCGGCACGCTGCTGGCGATGATGCGTTTGTCCGACGTCGGGCCCTATCGTTGGCTGGCCACCGTCTATATCGAGTTCTTCCGGGGCCTGCCGGCGCTGGTGGTGTTCATGGCGTTTTCGTTGCTGCCGCTGGCGTTTCCCGGTCTGGCCATGCCGTTGCCGCCCTACGGCACGGTGTGGGCGGCCCTGGGCATCGTCGGCAGTGCCTATATGGCCGAAACCATTCGCGCGGGTATCCAGGCGGTGCCCCGCGGGCAGATCGAGGCCGCCCGCTCGCTGGGCATGTCGGCGAGCCAGGCGATGTGGCGTATCACCCTGCCACAGGCATTCCGAATCATGATCCCGCCGTTGACCAACGAGCTGATCATGCTCATCAAGGACTCCTCGCTGGTATTCATCGTCGGCCTGTCGGCGGCCAACTTCGATCTCACCAAATTCGGACGGGCGGCGGCCAACAGCAACGTGAATATCACGCCGCTGGTGGTGGCCGGCCTGGGCTATCTGATCATCACCCTGCCACTGTCGATCATCGTACGGCGCATGGAAGCGGCAGCGTCGCGGGGGCGGTGATATGACCCAGGCCGAACCGCTGGTCGATATTCGCGGGCTGAACAAGTATTTCGGCCACAACCACGTGCTGCGCGATATCGATTTCAGCGTTGCGCGCGGCGAGGTCGTCTGCGTGATCGGGCCTTCGGGGTCGGGCAAGTCGACGTTGCTGCGCTGTGTGAATATGCTGGAAACGCCGCAGTCCGGCACGGTTCGGGTCAACGGCCGGGAGCTGACCGACCCGGACTGCGATATCGATGCCGCACGCCGCCAGATCGGCATGGTGTTCCAGCAGTTCAATCTGTTCCCGCATCACAACGCGCTGGATAACTGCACGCTGGCCTTGACGACGGTATTGAAAAACAAACGGGAGGTCGCTGAGCGGATCGCCCGCGAAAACCTGGAACGGGTGGGTCTCGCCGATAAGCTGGACGCCTATCCGGCGCGTTTGTCGGGCGGCCAGCAACAGCGGGTCGCGATCGCTCGGGCGCTGTCGATGGACCCGGCGCTGATGCTGTTCGACGAGCCCACGTCGGCGCTCGACCCCGAGCTGGTCGGTGAAGTGCTTTCGGTCATGCGCCGCCTGGCCGCGGAGGGCATGACCATGATCGTGGTCACACATGAAATCGCGTTCGCTCGCGAGGTGGCCGATCGGGTGGTGTTCATGGACGGCGGCGGCATTGTCGAGCAGGGCCCGCCGGCGACGCTGCTTTCTGCACCACGCGCGGCGCGCACCCGCGACTTTCTCAAGCGCGTGCTGGTGCCAGTTGCTGACTGAGTCGATTTCGGGGGTAGACTGATCCGGCCTGTGCGCCAGTGCGAACAAGGCGTTTCTGCCGCTTTAGGCGCGCCGAAGCGCTGTGTGTCGCCTCTGCGCGCCGGTTCAAGTCGTACTTAAACCAGTCGATAGATATCGCTGAGATAACGCGCGGGTTGCGCGGTCAATAACTTCCCGGTCGCATGCATGAAAACGTGCTCCATGGCGCAACGAGTGACAGATCCTGAACGCTTGAGAGAGGTGCGTTCGCTCAACCTGCTTGATACGCCGTTCGAGGACCGCTTCGACCAGTACACCCGGCTTGTTGCAAGCGTATTCGGCGTACCGACCGCGCTGGTAACGCTGGTCGATGCCGATCGGCAGTGGTTCAAGTCGATGGTGGGCTTCGACCGGCGCGAGACGCCGATCGAGGAGTCCTTCTGTGCCCATGCGTTGCCGCTGGATCTGCTCTACGTACCCGACGCCCGCAAGGACCGCCGCTTTCACGACAACGCGCTGGTGGTAGGCGAGCCCTATATCCGGTTCTATGCGGGCGCGGTTCTCAAGGGGCCGTCCGGTGAACCCTTGGGCACGCTGTGCGTGATCGACCAGCAGCCGCGCGAACTCTCGGACGTGGATAAGTGGCGGCTGCTGATGTTTGCCCGCATCGTGGAAAGCGAGATCAATCTGCACAAGCAGTTCGACCATTGGTCGGTGGGCCTGCAGCACAGCGTGATGTACGACTCGATCACGGCCCTGCCGGGGCGTGCCCTGTTCGAGGAGCTGGTCTCCAGTACCTGGGAGCAGGCTGCCGGCGCGGCCAAGACGCTGACCCTGGTGCATTTTCATCTCACCAACTTTGAAGTTCTGCATTCGCTGGCAGGGCAGCTTGGCTGTGATCACGTCATGGCTACGATCGCGCGCCGGCTCGAGCAAAACGTCCGGGGCGAAGATCGTATCGGCATGCTCGGCACTGATCGCCTCGGTCTGGCGATTACCTGGGGTGCGGCCGGGCCTGATGAATCGGTTGAACGCGTCAACGTGCTGACGCGCACGCTCGCCAAGCCCGTGGACTACAACGGCACGCGCCTGCCGATCGAAATCGCGGCCGGCGTCAGCCGGGCGCCCGGCGATGCGCCGGATGTCGAGACGTTGCTTGCCCATGCGCGTATGGCGGCCGCGGACGTGCAGCAAGGCGGGCCGCGCGTGCGCTGCTATTCCAGCGACGTGCATCGCAGCGTGGCGCACAGCCACGAACGCCAGTACCGACTGGCCGAGACGTTGCGCTCGGATGCGCTGGATCAGGTCTATCAACCGATCGTGGAATGCAGCACCGGCCGCATGATCGGAGTGGAAGCACTGGCGCGCTGGACCGACGCCCAATGGGGGGCGATCAGCCCGGCCGAGTTCGTGCCGATCGCCGAAGCCGATGCGGATCTTTGTCGAATGTTGACGCGCTGCACGCTCAACAGCGCCTGCAAGCAGCTTGCGCAGTGGCGCGGTGAGTTCGACTTTTTCCCTTACATGGCCGTGAATATCGCCGGGGCCGAGCTTTACCGCGACGACTTTGCCGATATGGTGGCCGGATTGGTTGCCGAGCATCAGGTGCCGGCCACGAGTCTCGTGCTCGAGATTACCGAGCAGAGCGTGATTACGGATGTGGAAACCGCGGCCAAAACGATGAACGCGCTCCGCTCGCAGGGGTTCCGCTTCGCCATCGACGATTTTGGTACCGGCTATTCGTCGCTGCGCTATCTGCAGCAGCTGCCGCTCGATATTCTCAAAATCGATCGCAGTTTTACCCAGCTCATTACTCAGGATGCGACCAGCCACGAGCTGACCGTCGGCATTCTTCAGATTGCGCGCACGCTCAACCTGGCCGTGGTCGCGGAAGGGGTGGAAACGGCCGAACAGTACGCGGTGCTCCAGCAGCTGGGCGCCGGGCATATCCAGGGCTTTTTACTGGGCCGGCCGCAGCCGGCGGATGCGATCAGCGAGCAGCTCAAGGCGTTGCAGCCGCCGCGCTGAGCGTCGTTGTCGCCTCCCGCGGCAGCGGGTCGGCCCTGTCGCTATAGCCGTTGCCGCAGTTTCGCGCTCCAGGCCTTGAGATCGAGCAGCAGCTGCAGTTGGGCCGGCTCGCCCTTGACCCGTTCCATGAGCTGGGCGATGAGTTCGTCGTAGTCGTCCAGCGTCAGGCCGCCGTCCGGCGCGAACTCCAGGCGTTTCGACAGCCAGTTGTTCCAGTCGTCGCGTTCGGCGTCGACCAGCGTTTCCGGAAAATGCCGGGCGCGATAGCGAAACAGCAGCTCGTTGAGGCGGTTGTCGGCGAACACGATCGCGCCGTCTGCCAGATCGGCAGCCGAGGTACGACGCACCTGCTCGGCCAGCTTGCGGTCGGCATCGCCCACAAAACCATCGTAGAGCGCGGCTTCGGCGTCGCCGTCGGGCTCGAAGGCGTGGGCCTCGAATACCGCCGTTGCCTTGGCTTCCACCTCGGAAAGCTGGTCGTGAATGGCTTTCCAGTGGCGTCGGCACTGGTTGATGTCGAGGTTCAGCCGCTCGGCCTCGCTCTCGCGCATCATCTCGAAAGGGGCGAGCACTGGGCACTTGTTCAGGTGTACGCCCTTGAGCGCGACGCGCGGCGTGTCTTCGGGCAGATCGGCCGCGGGCGTGAAGATACGCTCGAATATCTCGTCTGGCGGCAGTTCCAGCAACGGCGCCGGGTCGACGCGCAGATCGTAGACGATCACGCAGTTCTTGTTGCTCGGATGCGCCGCAATCGGCATGACCGGCGACAGACAACCGTTGGCCGCTGGAAACTTGGACGACACGTGCAGCGCCGGTTTGCGCGTGTCCATGTCCAGCATCTTGCGCGCGCTGTGCTTGTCGCGATTGTTCACGACATAGTCGAACAGCTTGGGCTGTTTGTCGCGGACGAGTTTCGCCAGGCCGATGGTGGCATGCACATCGGATAACGCGTCGTGCGCGCGTTCCTGGACCAGGTTGTTGGCCGTGGCCAGATGTTCGAGCTTGAAGCTGGGCGCGCCGTCTTCGCGCTGCGGCCATTCGATGCCGTCCGGGCGCAGGGCATAGGCCAGGCGCACCATGTTGATGATGTCCCAGCGCGAGCAGCCGTTCTGCCATTCGCGGGCGTAGGGGTCGAAGAAGTTGCGCCAGAGCGTGTGGCGGGTGACTTCGTCATCGAACTGCAGGCTGTTGTAGCCCACGCTGCAGGTGCCGGGCGTGGCCATTTCGGCGACGATGGTTTCGATGAACTCGGGCTCGGGCACGCCCCGTTCGAGGGCCATCTGTGGGGTGATGCCGGTAATGAGCGTGGCTTCGGGGTGGCCGAGCATGTCCACCGGCGGCTGGCAGTAGAGCACCACCGGTTCGCCCACGATATTGAAGTCCAGATCGGTCCGGATACCGGCGAACTGGGCGGGTTTGTCGCGGCGCGGGTCGGCGCCGAAGGTTTCGTAGTCGTGCCAGAAGTAGGTCGGCGTGCTCATCGGCGTCTCGTTTGGCGTCGGTTTTGAAACGCTCAGGAGGCGGTCTGCGCCTGTTCCAGCGCCTCGGCGTTTTCCATCCAGTTGGCCTCGGCCTTGTCGAGCTGTTTGCGCAGCTTGCCCTGTTCCTGCGACAGGCGCGCGATCTCGGTTTTGTTGCCGTAGACGCTGGGCTTGGCCATTTCCTTTTCGATGGCGGCGATCTTTTCCTCGAACTTGGCCATATCGGCTTCGGCCTGCTTGATCGCCCGCCGCAAGGGTTTTTCTCGTTCGCGCTGGGCGGCGGCATCGCGGCGTGCATCCGCGCCGCTGCCACCAGGCGTGGTGGCTTTTTTCGGCTTGTCGTTGCCTTCCCGGGCCGAGTTCTGGCGGGTAAGCCACTTGGCATAGTCGTCCAGATCGCCGTCGAAGGGCATGAGCGTGCCGTCGTCGACGCGCCAGAGCTGATCGCAGGTGGCATCGATGAGGTGGCGATCATGGGCAATCATGATGACGGCGCCGCTATAGCCGGCGAGCGCGGTTTCCAGCGCGTGGCGCATGTCCAGATCGAGATGGTTGGTCGGCTCGTCGAGCAACAGCAGGTTGGGCCGGTCGTAAACCACCAGGGCAAGGGCGAGGCGTGCCTTTTCGCCGCCGGAGAACGGGGCAATGGGTTCCAGTGCCTTGTCGCCGTGGAAATCGAAGCCGCCGAGAAAGTCGCGGATCTCCTGTTCTGAGGCACGCGGCGCCTGGCGTTGCAGGTGGGTGGCGGCACTGGCGTTGTCGTCCAGCACTTCCAGCTGGTGCTGGGCGAAGTAACCCACGCGGGTGTACTTGTCGTGCTGTACGTCGCCGCTGATCGGGGCCATCTCGCCGGCCAGCAGCTTCATCACCGTGGATTTGCCCGCGCCGTTGCGCCCGAGAATCGCCAGCCGGTCGCCGGCGGTGATCTGCATCTTGATGCCGCCCACCAAGGCCACGCCGTCGTAGCCGGCATCGGCGTTGTCGAGCCGCAGCAGGGTATCGGGCAGGCGCTCGGGCTCGCGGAAACTGAAGGAAAACGGCGTGTCCCAGTGGGCTGCCTCGACCTTTTCCATGCGCTCCATCTGCTTGAGCTTGCTCTGGGCCTGGCGGGCCTTGGTGGCCTGGGCACGGAAGCGATCGACAAAGCCCTGCAGCTGGGCGAGTTTCTTCTGCTGGTTTTCGTAGGCAGCCTGCTGCTGCAGCTTGGCCTCGGCACGCATGGTCTCGAACTCGGAATAGTTGCCGGTATAGAGCGTGGCGCGCCCGCCTTCCAGATGCAGCGTATGGCTGATCAACGCATCGAGAAAATCACGGTCATGCGAAATGATGATCAGCGTGGCCGGGTGGCTGGCCAGGTATTCCTGCAGCCAGAACACCGCGTCCATATCCAGATGGTTGGTGGGCTCGTCGAGCAGCAGCAGATCGCAGCGGCGCATGAGCGCGGCCGCCAGGTTCAGGCGCATACGCCAGCCGCCGGAAAAGGAGTCCAGCGGCGCGGTATGCGTTTCCGGCGCGAAACCCAGGCCGTGCAGCAGTTTGGCGGCCCGTGCGGTGGCCGAATAACCGTCGATTTCGGCCATGCGGCCATGCAGTTCGGCCATGGCGTTGCCGTCGACTTCGGCCTCGGCCTTGGCGAGCTTGGCCTCGACCGCGCGCAGTTCGGTATCGCCGTCGAGCACGAAATCCAGCGCCGACTGTTCGCCGGCCGGCGTGTGCTGGCGCACCGTGGCGATATCCAGATGCGCCGGGATCTCGGCCTCGCCGGAATCCGGCGACAGCTCGCCGAGCATCATGGCGAACAGGCTGGACTTGCCGGTGCCGTTCTGGCCCACGATGCCGATACGCTGGCCGGGCTGGAAACGCACGTTGACTTTTTCCAGCAGCTTACGTGATCCGCGGCGGAGAGTGAGGTCTTTGAAAGCGATCATGGGCGCTATTGTAAATGAGGCGGTGAAATGAAAACGGCCCGCATGAAGCGGGCCGTTGATAGCGAGCCTAAGCCAGAGATTAGGACTGGCTGCCGCCACCGCCGCCACCGGAGCGGTTGCCGCCCCGATTGCCGCCCCGGCTGCGCCGGCGTTGCTGATTACGGCCGGGCGCATTGTTGCCACCACCGCCGCCGCCGCCGCGCTTGGGCGGACGGTTGCCGCCGGCGTTGTTCGGACGCCGGGCCGGGCGGTCGTCGGCTTCGTCATTTTCGCCGGCGCGCAGATCCACGCCTTCCACGGTCATGCGTTCGATCTGCTTGCCGATGAGCTTTTCGATGTCCTTGAGCAGCTTGCGCTCGTCCGGGCCGACCAGCGATACGGCTTCACCGGCTTCGCCGGCACGCCCGGTGCGCCCGATACGGTGGACATAGTCTTCCGAGACGTTGGGCAGCTCGTAGTTCACCACGTAAGGCAGCGATTCGATATCGATACCGCGGGCGGCGATATCGGTGGCCACGAGCACCTGGATATCGCCGTTCTTGAAGCCGTCGAGTGCCTTGGTACGGGCGTTCTGGCTCTTGTTGCCATGCAGGGCCGCCGCCGGCAGGCCGTCGCTGTCGAGCTGTTTGCACAGGCGATTCGCGCCGTGCTTGGTCCGGGCGAACACCAGCACCTGATGCCAGCCGTTTTCCTTGATCAGGTGGCTGAGCACGGCACGCTTGCGCGGTTTTTCCACCATCACGACCTTCTGGTCGATACGGTCGGCGGTGGCGTTGCGCGGGGCGACATCGATCTCGACCGGATTGTGCAGCAGGCTGGAAGCCAGCTTGCGGATATCCTTGGAGAAGGTCGCCGAGAACAACAGCGTCTGGCGTTTTTCCGGCACGTACTTGAGCACGCGCTTGATATCGTGGATGAAGCCCATGTCGAGCATGCGATCGGCTTCGTCGAGCACCAGGGTCTGGATGTTCGACAGGTCGGCATGGCCTTCCTGGAGCAGGTCGAGCAGGCGACCGGGGGTGGCGACGACGATATCGACGCCTTTCTTGAACTGGGCGATCTGCGGCTGATAGCCGACACCGCCAAAGATTACCGTGCTGCGAATCGCGCCGGACTTGCCGTAGGTACGCACCGATTCGTTGACCTGAGCGGCCAGTTCACGGGTGGGGGCGAGCACGAGCACACGGGGCTTTTTCTGCTGGGCTTCGCCGAGCCTGTGTAAAAGCGGTAAGGTGAACGCAGCGGTCTTGCCAGTGCCGGTCTGGGCCGCGGCGAGTACGTCCTGGCCATCGAGTACGGCGGGGATGGCCTTGGCCTGAATAGGCGTGGGTTCGCTATAACCGGCGGCGGCGACCGCTTCGAGAAGCGACGGCGCCAGGCCGAGTTGATCAAAAGGCATAGAGAGTCTTCCATTGGGCTGCGGCACATCATGAACACGAGACATCCGCTGCCGCATGGCATGATGGCGTGGATCGCAGCGCCACGAGAACACGCAGGGCTGCAACGGCCGGCTCGCGAGGGCGAGCGTGGCGCACACCGCAATAACGCGCGGGCACCGGGCCGAATAGTCCACTATACGCGCCGGGGCGATTGAACGATAGCCGCGTGCTAGAACGAATCCGGCGACCGCGTGTCGCAGGTTGCAGGGAAATCAACTAAATCAATGCCTGCGCCTGGGCGGCGTAAGCGAGTACGGGTGACATGGCGCTACTTCTTCTCTATCTGTTTCTTGCACTGGGCGTATCGTTTTTATGCTCTGTGCTGGAGGCGGTTCTGCTGTCGATCACGCCCTCGTATATCGCGTTGAAGCAGAAGGAAGGCGGGCATGTCGGCGAGCGTCTCGATACGCTCAAGTCGGATATCGATCGGCCACTGTCGGCGCTGCTGAGCCTGAATACGATCGCGCACACCATCGGCGCGGCGGGGGTGGGCGCCCAATCCCAGGTGGTGTTCGGCAACGGTTATCTGACCGCGACTTCGATCGTGCTCACGCTGTTGATCCTGGTGATTTCCGAGATTATTCCGAAAACGCTGGGCGCGAACTACTGGAAACAGCTGGCGCCCAGCGCGGCGCTGCTGCTGCAATGGATGACCAAAGCGCTCTATCCGCTGGTGGCGCTGTCGATGGTGGTCACCAAGCTGCTTACGCCCAAGCATACCGGGCCGGCTTTCTCGCGCGACGAGTTCCAGGCCATGGCCGATCAGGGCGAAGCCGAAGGCGTGTTCGATATCGAGGAATCGCGCATTTTGCGCAACCTGCTGCACTTTCCCTCGCTGCGGGTAAAGGACGTACTCACCCCGCGCGTGGTGATGATGGCCTTCACCGAAAACGAGACCGTGACCGAGGTGTTCGAAACGCTGGGCACGCGGCGTATTTCGCGCCTGCCGGTGTTTTCGCAAGACGGCCACGAGATCACCGGCTTCGTGCTGCTGTCGGACGTGCTCAGCGAAATCGCCCGCGATCGCCACGGTACGGCGCTGTCGGCGATTCAGCGCGACGTGCTCGTCGTGCCCGAATCCCTGTCGCTTTACGGACTTTTTCGCAATCTGCTCGAGCGTCAGCAGCAGCTGGCCGTCGTGGTCGACGAGTACGGCGATATCGTGGGTGTCGCGACCATGGAAGACGTGGTCGAAACCATGCTTGGCCTGGAAATCATGGACGAGGGTGACAAGGTCGAGGACATGCGGGTGATGGCGCGCGAACAGTGGAAGCGGCGTGCGCGCAAGCTCGGCCTCATCGAACAGGACCTCGACGAGGACGAGGCTGCTGCCCGGCGCCGCGCCGCCGCCCGGCACGAGTCCTCGGCCGGCTCGCCGGTCTGATAGCGGTTACGAGCGCTGCCGGCGCATCGCCGGGCGCGTGACGTATTCGGCGTCGCGGCTCTGTGGCAGCGGACTGTGGCATCGTGAGCGGCTTGTAAGCACACTCCAGGGTATGTCATGAGCGACCGATTCGTCCCGCTGCATATCGCCGTACTTACGGTATCGGACACCCGGACCGAGGCTACCGACAAGTCCGGCCGGCTACTGGTCGAGCGGATCGAGGCGGCCGGCCACCATCTGCACGAAAAGGCCATCTGTACCGACGACATGCACGAAATTCGGGCCCGGGTCGCCCGCTGGATCGCCGACGAAAAGCCGGATGTGGTCATTACCACCGGCGGGACCGGCCTGACCGGGCGCGACGTCACGCCGCAGGCGGTTGAGGTGCTCTTCGATCGGCGTATCGACGGCTTCGGCGAAATGTTTCGGGTGCTGTCCTACGACACGATCGGTACGTCGACGTTGCAGTCGCGCGCGATCGCCGGCGTGGCCAAGGCAACCATCATCTTCTGTCTGCCGGGCTCGACCGGCGCCTGTGCCGACGGCTGGGACAAGCTGATCGCCGCCCAGATCGATGCGCGCACTACGCCCTGCAATCTGCAGGAACTGTTACCGCGGCTGACCGAGCGCTAGCTTCGCCGGCGAGCGCGGGACACAGGCAACAAAAAGCCCCCGCCGGCGAACCGGTCGGGGGCTTTTTCGGTCTGTGCAGCCTGTCGATGCCTTGAGGCATTGGGACTGACAGCGGCCGTATGGCGATCAGCCCTTGTTGTAGGCCTCGATCGACTTGTTGATTTCGGCCTTGGCTTTTTCAGCGCCTTCCCAGCCGGTGATCTTCACCCACTTGCCTTCTTCGTGATCCTTGTAATGCTCGAAGAAGTGCTGGATCTTGTTCTTAAGGCGCTCGTCGACGTCGGCGAGATCCTTGATGTCCCTGTAATAGTTGGTGGCGATCTTGTCGGTGGGCACGCACAGGATCTTGGCGTCCAGGCCGGATTCGTCCTCGGTGCCGAGTACGGCCACCGGACGGGCCTTGATCACGCAGCCGGGCACAATCGGCTCGGGGGTGAGCACCAGCACGTCGACGGGATCGCCGTCGTCGTACAGCGTCTGCGGCACGAAACCGTAGTTGGCCGGGTAGTGCATGGCCACGTTCATGAAACGATCGACCATGAGACAGTTGGTGTCCTTGTCGACTTCGTACTTGACCGAGCTCGAGCCTTCCACGATCTCGATAACGACGTTGACTTCGTCCGGTGCTTTCTTGCCCGGTGTAATGGCTTCAAAGCCCATTTCAGACCCCTTGCGAAGGTGAATGTTCGAATTTGTGGCGACCGATTGTAACCGATGCGGCGCGACGTGGTTTCATACCTCGAAGCCCTCGCTGAGCTTCTTGGCGACGGCCACGTTCTTCAGCCGTGCGTACTGCGGCAGCCCGTCCGCATAGGGCGGATAGGCTTCGCCGGCGATCAGCGGCTTGAGATAGCGCCGGGCGGCCTCGGTGATATGAAAACCGTCCTCGCTGATGAATTCGCGCGGCATCATCTTTTCGACGTTGGCCACCTCGTCCAGCGGCGCCTCGCCGATGGTCCATTGGTAGGGCTCGTCGGACTCACGCACGATCGACACCATGATCCCGGACTTGCCCTGGACCGCGTATTCCACGGCGGCGCGGCCCACGGCGTAAGCCTGTTCCACGTCGGTCTGGGAGGCGATATGACGCGCCGCACGCATCAGATAGTCGGCGATCGCATAGTGGTATTTGTAGCCGAGCTTGTTCTTGATCAGCTCGGCCAGCGTCGGCGCCATGCCGCCGAGCTGCTTGTGACCGAAGGCGTCGGTGCTGCCGGCATCGGAGAGGAACTCGCCGTCGGCGTTGCGTACGCCTTCGGAGGCCACGATGGTGCAGTAGCCGTGGCGCTTGACCGTGTCATCGACCTTGGCCAGGAATTTCTCCTCGTCGAAGGCGATTTCGGGAAACAGCAGCACGTGCGGGTCCTGGCCCTCGGCTTCGCTGGCCAGGCCGCCTGCGGCCGCGGTCCAGCCGGCATGTCGGCCCATGACTTCCAGGATGAAGACCTTGGTAGAGGTCTTGCACATGCTGGCCAGGTCGAAACCGGCTTCGCGAATCGAGACCGCGGTGTACTTGGCTACGCTGCCGAAACCGGGCGAACAATCGGTATGCGGCAGGTCGTTGTCCATGGTCTTGGGTACATGGATCGCCTGGATCGGATAGCCCATCTTTTCCGACAGCTGGCTGATCTTCAGGCAGGTATCGGCCGAGTCGCCGCCGCCGTTGTAGAAGAAATAACCGATATCGTGGGCCTTGAAGACCTCGATCAGGCGTTCGTACTGGGCGCGATTTTCTTCCAGACCCTTGAGCTTGTAGCGCGCCGATCCGAACGCGCCAGCCGGGGTGTGCTTGAGGGCGGCGATCGCGCCGGCCGACTCGGCCGAGGTATCGATCAGGTCTTCGGTCAGCGCGCCGACGATGCCGTCGCGCCCGGCATAGACGGTGCCGATCTTGTCGCTGTGTTCGCGCGCGGCTTCGATAACGCCGGCGGCCGAGGCATTGATGACGGCGGTTACGCCGCCGCTTTGGGCATAGAAGGCATTCTTTCGGGTCATGGGTTCATCCTGGCTGATCAGATGCGCCGCAAAGCATACGTGAGAGTCGCGGGTGTCGAAAATTGACTTGCTCAGAACGAATCATTAACGTCGGCCGTTCGTTCGTGCGCGTGCTCGGGTTTGTGTGCGCACAACGTTCTACCTTCTGGTTGTGACAACGCCAAGCCGTGCGCGGAGAAATCATGCTGAAAATCGTCCTGCTGGGTGCCCCAGGTTCGGGCAAGGGAACGCAGAGTGAAAAGCTGGTCGCCGAATTCGGCGTACCGCAGATTTCGACCGGCGATCTGCTGCGCGGCGCGGTCGCCAACCAGACTGAGCTTGGCAAGAAGGCCAAGTCGGCGATGGATGCCGGCGAGCTGGTTTCCGACGATATCGTGGTCGGCATGATTCGCGAGCGCCTGGCCGAGGACGACACCGAGAACGGCTTCATCCTCGACGGTTTTCCGCGCAGCCTGGATCAGGCCAAGGCGCTGGATGAGCTGCTCGACGAAATGAATCGTCCGCTTCAGGGCGTGGTCCATATCAAGGTGGACAACGAGGAGATCGTACAGCGGCTCATGGCCCGTGGCCGCGCCGACGACAACGAGGAAACCATCCGCAACCGGCTCAAGGTCTACCAGGAACAGACCCAGCCGCTGGTCAAGTTCTACGAAGACAAGGGGCTGCTCACGGCAGTAGCCGGCGTCGGCGAAGTCGACGAGATCTATGCCCGTATCAAGGCCGCCCTGCCGGCCGACTGACCGCGCGGCCGGCCCTCAAGGTTATGACACGCCGGAGCCGGTTGCGGCTTCGGCGTTTTTTATGGCCGCGAGTACGGCCTCGCCGGCAACGCCCGCGCGCCAGCCGCTGAGCACCCGCAGGTCGCGCTCACCGGCGACCAGCGCCGCGATTTCCTTACGGCTGGCCAGCGCGGAGGCCGCGATATCGTGGCTTTCGGCGCGCTCGGCCAGCGTATCCATGCCGATCTTTACGAGCCGTTTTTCCTCGTCGCTGGGCGCCGTCGGTAGCGGTGCGATCGGCTCGGCCGGGCGCTCGGCGGCGTCTTCTAGACAGGCGAGAAGGGCCTCGCCATGGCGAGCCCGGGTCTTGGCCGGCAAGGCGCGGATCGCGCCCATGGCCTCGGCATCCCGAGGCTGGCGTTTGGCCAGTTCGATCACGGCATCGTCGGCCAGAATCCAGCGGCGCGGGCGATCGCTGGCCATGGCTTCACGTTCGCGCCAGTCGGCGATTACAGCGAGTGCCTGTTGCTGGGCGGGCTTGAGCCGATGCCAGCTCTTGATACGCCGCCAGGCCTGCGTGGTGTCGACATCGAAGCGTTGCGTGTCGATCATGCGATCGAAGTCCTCGGCCAGCCAGGCTTCGCGCTCGCGTTCGACGAGCTGCTGGCCGATGACGTGATAGGCCACCGCCAGATAACGTACGTCGTCGGCGGCATAGTCCAGCGCGCCGTTGGGCAGGGGGCGTTTGCTCCAGTCGGTACGGGTATGGGCCTTGGGCAGGTCGATATCCAGCAGGGCATCAATCAGGCGGGCATAGCCCATCTGGTCGTCGAGCCCGAGCAGGGGCGCAGCCACCTGGGTATCGAACAGCGGTGCGGGCAGGTTCCCGAAGCGCTGGTAGAGCACTTCCAGATCCTGTTCGGCGGAATGGAACACCTTGAGCACGTTCTTGTCGGCCAGCAGCGCGGCCAGCGGTTCGAGATCGTCGAGCGCGATGACGTCGATCAGCCCGACTTCCTCGGCATCGGCGATCTGCACCAGACACAGCTTCGGGTAATAGGTGCTCTCGCGCAGGAATTCGGTATCGACAGCGATCCAGTCGCGCGTTTGCATGCGCGCGGCGAACTCGGCCAGCGCCGCGTCCTCGGTGATCGTAACGACGTGTTGGGGTGGCTTCGGTATCATGCCCTGTGCTCTGACAAGCTTCATAAGGATGTCTTATCCATGGTTTTTGCGCGGCGGGTGATCGAATTAATGCTGCTGCGGCGTGGCCCCCAGGATATGCCCGGGGACTCGACGACGCTCATCGGCTGTGCTGCGGGCTATTGTATCTTGTTGTTTCTGCAGGTCGGCCTGTTGATGCCGGCGCCCGCGGCCGCGCTTCAGGCGTTGCTGGCCACGGCGCTGCTGGCCTTGTATGTGCGCACCGTGCTGCGTATTCGTCAACTGCCCAACCGTTTCAACCAGACCGCGACGGCGTTGTTCGCCTCGGGTGCCACGCTCACCCTGATCATGCTCGCGCCCACCCATGCGATGGCGCCTTATCTGCAGGCGCTGGGGCAGGCGAGCGATCCGCAGGCGGTGGCCATGCCACCCACCTTCGTCACCCTGTCGTATGTGGCCATGGGCTTCTGGGGGCTGGCGATCTATAGCCACGTCTATCGCAACGCACTCGACGCCGGCCTGTGGCTGGGCGTGGCCGCGACCATCGCCTTCGAAGTGCTGCTGCTGCTTGTCTTTTCGGTGCTCGGCTAGCCGGCGACCCGCGACGAGCGCTTGTTTTTCGATCCGAGGTTTTCTCAATGCATGTCCATATTCTTGGCATCGGCGGCACCTTCATGGCCGGCGTGGCGCTGCTGGCGCGCGCGGCCGGGCATACCGTGACCGGCTCCGACGCCGGCCTCTATCCGCCGATGAGCACGCAGCTGGCCGAGGCCGGTATCGACGTGATGGACGGCTATGCGGCGCATCACCTCAAACCAGCACCCGACCAGGTGATCGTCGGCAATGCCATGAGCCGCGGCAACCCGGCCGTGGAATACACCCTCGATGCCGGCCTGGACTATATTTCCGGGCCGCAGTGGCTGGCCGAGAACGTCCTGCGATCGCGCTGGGTGCTGGCCGTGGCCGGCACCCATGGCAAGACCACGACGGCGAGCATGCTGGCGCATATCCTCGAACACGCCGGCATGGCGCCGGGTTATCTGATTGGCGGTATCGCGGCCGATCTCGGCCAGTCGGCCGCAATGGGCAAAAGCGACTTCTTCGTGGTCGAAGCCGACGAATACGATACCGCCTTCTTCGACAAGCGTTCGAAGTTCGTGCACTACCGTCCGCGCACGCTCGTGCTCAACAACCTCGAGTTCGATCACGCCGACATATTCGATGATCTGGAGGCTATCAAACGTCAGTTCCATCATTTGGTGCGCACGGTGCCTGCCAGCGGCCAGATCGTGCACAACGCCGGCGATAGTGCGCTCGACGATGTGCTTGCACGCGGCTGCTGGACCCCTGACACGGGCTTTGCCGCCCCAGGCGCCGACTGGCAGTACGAGCCGCTGACAGCGGATGCGAGCCGTCTTCTCATTCGCCATGAAGGCGAGCACGTGGGTGAGTTGAACTGGCGGCTTACGGGCGCGCACAACGCGGCCAACGCGCTTGCCGCCATCGCGGCGGCCCGGCATGTAGGCGTGGTGCCGAGCCAGGCTATCGAGGCGCTGGCATGTTTTTCCGGCGTGAAACGCCGTATGGAGCTGCGGGGTACGCCTCGCGGCATCCGCGTTTTCGACGATTTCGCCCATCATCCAACCGCCATCCGCACGACTCTGGCCGGTCTGCGGGCTGGACATGCAAAAGGGCGCGTTCTGGCAGTATTCGAGCCGCGCTCCAACACGATGCGCCGTGGCGTGCATGCCGAGACGCTGGCCGCCAGTTTTGCCGACGCCGATCACGTATTCGTCTACGACGCGGACCTGGACTGGGACGCGGCCGCGGTGTTTGCAGCGCTGGGCGAAGGCGTTACCCGCTGCAGCGACCTGGACACGCTGGTTACATCCATAGCGGCCATGGCCGCACCGGACGACAGCGTGGTGGTGATGAGCAACGGCGGCTTTGGCGGCATTCATAGCAAATTGCTCGAAGCGCTGGCGGGCTGATGATCGGCGCCGCGCCGAAAGCGGCCATAAAAAAACCGCATTGAATGCGGTTTTTTTTATCTCCGGGGGGAGAAAGTTCGCCGAGGCCGGGCCGTACCACGTCGAGGCACGAGGGGGAACCGGGAGACGCCGACCCGACCCTGGCGAAAGCGTAGGCCATCGTCACGACGATGGGCCGTTGTAAAGTTCGCCGAGGCCGGGCCGTACCACGTCGAGGCACGAGGGGGGACCGGGAGACGCCGACCCGACCCTGGCGAAAGCGTAGGCCATCGTCACGACGATGGGCCGTTGTAAAGTTCGCCGAGGCCGGGCCGTACCACGTCGAGGCACGAGGGGGGACCGGGAGACGCCGACCCGACCCTGGCGAAAGCGTAGGCCATCGTCATGACGATGAGCCGTTGTAAATTTCGCTTTGGCCGAGCCGTACCACGTCGAGGCACGAGGGGGGACCGGGAAGACGCCGACCCGACCAAGCGAAAACTGTCATACGAATGCACTGCGCACGCGTATCTATTTAAATTCGCCTGTGCCGAGCCGAACCACGCCGAGGCACGAGGGGGGGACCGGGGAGACGCCAGCCCGACCAGGCGAAAACCTGTTGGCAGCTGTGCTGCCGAAACTCCTTGTTACTGCCCTTGACTATCCTGCGCGGACTGCATGTCCTTCATGTAGCGCTGGAACTCATCCTTATCGACCTTGCCGTCGCCGTTCTTGTCCATTTCGTCGAACTTGGCTTCCCAAGGGGTGCCAGCGACTTCCTCCGGCGAAAGCGAGCCGTCTGCATCCGCATCCATGGTGGCCCACGCGGCGGATGCCGTTTCGGCGGCCGTTGCCTGCCCTATCGAGAGGGCCGTTCCGAAGGGAATGGCAATCGCGATGCCGGCAATAACTGCATAACGCTTCTTCATGACTGCTTAACTGCGATGCGTTTCTGAGAACACATAGAGCAACCGCCGTGCCAGTTAATAAAAAATTAGCAATATCAGTTATATAGATGTGTTCTATGGGCAGTACAGGCGGGCGTGTCGCCACAGGCGCTACATGGCCGCCAAAGACTGTTGCCAAACAGCGACGCTATCCGGCAGGTATTTATAAGTTCATGTAACTAATGGATTTATAATGTCGCCGATAAGCGACAGTCGCGCGCTTTCGACGGCTGTGGAATGTCGCCTGACGGCAACGTCGGTGCTAGGGAAGCTCTGCACAACCTGTCGCGGTCGCGCCGGGTGCTTTGCGCGCGATTGACAGACAAGTGAGAGCGTAGCGTGCCCAAGCCAGAAACAAGTGGCACGGTAGCGAACACTGACGCCGATCAAGCTCGCGCAAAGCCCCGGCCCCGAAGGGGTTCGGCCTCACAGACGCCGCGACTGCGTT
>NZ_CAXGSH010000053.1:0-26776 GCF_964012375.1 uncultured Salinisphaera sp. | reverse complement strand
GGTACGCGAGCTGGGTTTAGAACGTCGTGAGACAGTTCGGTCCCTATCTGCCGTAGGCGTTCGAGATTTGAGAGGATCTGTCCTTAGTACGAGAGGACCGGGATGGACGTACCTCTGGTGTTCCAGTTGTCACGCCAGTGGCATTGCCGGGTAGCTACGTACGGAAGGGATAAGCGCTGAAAGCATCTAAGCGCGAAGCCCACCTCAAGATGAGATCTCGCTAGCCCCTTGAGGGCTCTTAAGGGTCGTCCAAGACGAGGACGTTGATAGGCCAGATGTGTAAGCACGGCAACGTGTTCAGCTTACTGGTACTAATTGCCCGTGAGGCTTGGTCATATAACGCTCAAGCGCTTTTACGTGCCTATACAAAGCAGTGTTCGATTGCATATAGATTGTTTCCAGTTTGCCTGGCGGCCATAGCGAGTAGGAACCACCCGATCCCATTCCGAACTCGGAAGTGAAACTGCTCAGCGCCGATGGTAGTGCGGGGTCTCCCCGTGCGAGAGTAGGTCACCGCCAGGCTCTTAATAGAAAGCCCCGAGCATAAGCTCGGGGCTTTTTTTATGCGCGCTTTTTCCGTAGTTCTGTGGCCTCGGTGTTTGTGCCGTAAGTTCGCGGGCATGATGCCGCCGTCCACGCGGAAGACGCGCATTGCGCTACCAGTGCGCGGCCCACGACTAGGGCAGGTTTGCTGCGGGCCTGAATAACGGCGGGCTTCGCCTGTTCGTGTGTACGCTCGTTGCTCGCGGTGGCATGCGCGGGCTATTCGAGCGCGGTCTGGGGCTATTCGGCCGCCGTCAGTCGACAGGCCCGCACGTTGCAGTTCGTGCTTAGGCTCTCGTGAAGGGGGCGACGTTGGCAATGGCGCGCCGGCGCGACCGATAGGCATATGTAAACGAAGAGGCTTGCTAGAATCGACCGGCGTAACAACGCGTCCACAGGCTATGGCTGTGGCCAATATGGTTGTACAATACACAAATGAATCGAGTGGCCTGGCTACTGGCGCCGAGCGCCGAAAACCTGTCGTTCGCGATTCGTTGCTGTATTTCGGTCGCGCTGGTGCTCTATCTTGCGTTCTGGCTACAGCTCGACAACGCCTACTGGGCGTTCATCAACGTCGCGATCCTTATCCAGCCGCTGCCGGGCTTTCTGGTGGTCAGGGCGTTTTCGCGCCTGCTTGGTACCTTCGTCGCCGGCATCGTATCGATTACGCTGATCGCGCTCTTTGCCCAGAGCTACACCCTGTTCTGTACCAGCCTGGTGCTCTGGGTGGGCTTGATGGTCTTCTGTGCGAGCCTGTTTCGAAACAACATGTCCTACGGCTTCGTGCTGGCCGGCTACGTGACGATGATCGTGGGCGTACGGGCAATGGGCGATCCGTCGACCGTATTCTCGGTGGCCGTGGCGCGTACCGCCGAAACCGCACTCGCCGCCGTCGTCGCTGCGTTCGTGAGTGTATTGCTCGCGCCGGGTACCACGGCGCGTAAGTATCGCGCGGCCCGTATCGATGCGCTCAAGGCCATCGGCGCCCAATTCAGGCGCATCGATCGCAAACCGCAGACAGGTGATGCGCAACAGGGCGATCCGGGCGATCCGAACACGCCGCACCCGCAGCTCCATGAGCTGGTCAATAAAACGCTGGCCCTGGAGCAAACGCGGCAATACGCGCGCTACGACGAGCCCGCTTTTGCCGAGTACGATCGACTGGCTCGTCGCCTCGACTACGAACTGTTGTCGCTGGTCAGCGCCATGGCGTCGCTGCAGGTCTATCTCGGCAAGTTCGGGGATCGTATCGACCGCACCCCGTTACAGCGTCTCGACGAGGCCGCAGCGCTGCTGGAAAAGGATCCGAACAATACGTCCGCGATCAAGCTGGCCTTCAGCAAGGCTTACAATGCGGTACTCACGAACGCCCGTGCCGATCGGGAGCACGATCGCGAGCGGTCGCTGGTGGACTGGGTAATCATCACGCGCGCGCTGGATCTTGCCAATCGCATGCGGGCTGCGGTCATCAAGCACGGCCTGCTGCTGGCCGAAAAGAAGAGCGTTCGCGATACGCCTCGGCGTACGGAATTCCAGACGCCTGTCTCGCTGCGGGAATCACTGCGTACCACCGCGCGTGCTGCCACCGCCATCGCGGTCGGCGCCGCCATCTGGGCGACCCACGACGAACCGGCGCTAAGCGGCATGATGGTGTTGCTGGCCGTGCTTACGACCTTGTTTGCGCTCGGTGACGACCCGGCCGGCGGTGCCAAAGGATTTGGTATAGGCGGCCTTTGTGCCGGGGTTGCCGCGTTCATAGCCAATTTCGCGTTGCTGCCCGCGGTTAACGGGTTCGTGATGCTGATGGTGGTGCTGATGCCGTTCGTGTTCGTGGCGAGCCTCGCCATGGCCACGCCCCAGTGGGCCCTGATTGGACGCATCAGCCTCGTGCAGTTTGCGCTACTGGTGAACCCGGCCAACGGCGCACGCCAGGATTTCGTGAGCTTTGCGGAAGCGTTCATGGGCGCGGAGCTCGCCGTGATTCTGGCGCTGGCGGCCTTTGCCATTATCCTGCCGGTCACGCCACGCGATCTGTTGCGCGAACGCCTGGCGGGCATGTTCGGTGAGCTTGCCAAAGGCTTTACCGGCTCGCGCGAGCGTTTTGAAACCCGCGTTTACGATCGCCTGCTGCGCTTACCGGTAGCCGCTGACCAGGGCCGCACCCATGTCAGCGCCCGGCAGGCGGCGTTCTCTGCGGTGAATATGGGTATCGAGGCACGATCGCTACGCCTACTGACGACCCGCGCCGGGTTCGACGATGCCATCCAGCAATCCGTGCATGAGGAGCTCGAAGAACTCGAGCGGATGTTTGCTCACGGCTATCCCCCGGTGAAGGACGTATTCGCCATGCAGACGCGGGCCAACGCGCTGGCCCAGCAGATGCTGAGCCAGGCGCTGTCGTTCACGCCAAGACTGCGTCTACGCCACGGCGTACGCGCCGCGGTGGCCGCGGAGTTGGTGGCCGCGGCGCTGGCCGACTACGGGCTAGCGCGCGAGAATGCCGACGGCACGGCTATTCGTCTGGGAGAGGCCGATCGTGTTGTCTGAGCAGATTGCATTCGGGGGCATTTACCTGCCGCTGTTTCTGGCGTTTCTCGCCGCGACCGGCTTGATCTATCTAGTGGTTCAACCGCTGTTGCTGCGCAGTCGTGCGCATCGGCTGTTCTGGCATCCGGCCCTGGCGGGTGCGGCGTTCTTCATCATTCTGCTGGCCAGTTTGATGCTGGCGTTCGGGCCATGAACGCGCCGGTCGACGCGGTATAACGAGGTTTATCCAAGGTTTTCCTGAATGGCGAATTCGAAACGAGTTTTTGCGGTCACGCTACGCGTTATTGCCACGCTGACCGTCGTCGCGATCGCGGTGCTGCTGGGCTGGTTTGCCTGGCAGCACTACGTCTATGCGCCGTGGACGCGCGATGCGCGCGTGCAGGCCAACGTCGTCAATATCGCACCGGAAGTTTCCGGCACCGTGGGCCGGGTCGCGGTCGCCGACGACAGCTATGTCCACAAGGGGGATCTGCTGTTCGCGATCGAGCCGGTGCGTTTCGAAAACGCCGTGGCCGAAGCCCGCGCCGCACTCGAGCAGGCCAAGGCCCAGGAAAACTTCGCGAGGCGCAACGCGCGCCGGCTGGAACGCCTGCCGCGTGGCGGTGTATCGACCCAGGACCTGCAACAGGCCGAATCGGAAGCTGCCTCCGCGGCCGCCTCGGTCAGCCAGGCCGAGGCCCGTCTTGCCCAGGCAAAGCAGGATCTGGACTGGGCCACGGTACGCTCGCCGGTCGATGGCTATGTCACCCATCTGCTGCTCGACGAAGGCGACTATGCCACCCAGGGGCAATCGATGATGACGCTGGTCAACGCCGACACCTTTCGGGTGACCGCGTATTTCGAGGAAACCAAGCTTTCGCATATCGATATCGGCGATCCGGTGGATATCGATCTCATGGCCAGCCCCGAGCGGTTGCACGGGCGCGTCGCGAGCATCGGCCGCGGTATTGCGGTGGCCAACAACGCACCCGGTGAGCGCAACCTGCCCAACGTCGATCCGGTCTTTCAATGGGTGCGCCTGGCCCAGCGCGTGCCGGTCACCATCGACTTCAACTCCCGGCCGGATATGCGCGTGCTGACCGTGGGCCTGTCGGCCACCGTGCACGTACGCCCGGAGCAGGCGGATACGCAGCGCTCGACCTCGGCGAACGACAGTAATGACAGGCCAGTAGCCGCGCCCAGGCTGGAGAAAGCGCGGGCCGAAGGGCTGGCGCAGCCCGTCGATACCCCGGTTATGCGCGGCGCGGGCGGCTAGCGTCGGTCCGCCGGCGCGCTGGTCGCGACATCGTTCAGGCGGTCTACGCGCCGCAACGCCGGGAACAGCGCCATCCAGATGCCGACCACGGCGAGCGTGCCAACGCCGCCGAACACCACCGCGCCGACGGTGCCGAAAAGGGCCGCCGTCACGCCCGATTCGAATTCGCCAAGCTCGTTGGAGGCGCCGATGAAGAGCATGTTCACGGCGTTCACCCGGCCGCGCATGGCATCGGGCGTGGCCAGCTGGATCAGCGACGAACGCACGAACACGCTGATCATGTCGGCCGCGCCCATCACCATGAGTGCCGCGAACGACAGCACGAAGCTCGTCGAAACGCCGAATACGATGGTGGCCACGCCGAACACCGCGACCGCCGCGAACATTATCGCGCCGGCACGTCGTTCGAGCGCGTTGCGCCCGAGATAGATACCCATCGAAAACGCGCCGATCGCGACCGCACTGCGCAGCAGGCCCAGCCCGGCCGGGCCCACGTGCAGGATCTCGTGGGCATAGACCGGCAACAGGGCGGTCGCACCGCCCAATAACACCGCGAACAGGTCCAGCGAGATGGCCCCCAGGATGATCGGGCGGGTGCGTACATAGACGATGCCGGCGGTAAACCGTGCGAACGCGCTGGCACGGCTGGTATCGGCACGCACCGGCAGGCGCCGGCGAATCGAGGCAATCGCCAACGCTGCGCTGGCAAACAAGGCGGCACAGAGGCCGTAGGCAAACGCCGGTCCGGCCAGATAAACCCCGCCGCCGAGCGCCGGGCCGCCAATCACCGCGACCTGAAAGGCCGAGGAATTCCAGGCGATCGCCTTGGGCAGACGGCGTTCGCCGACCACCTGGGGCAGCAGGGATTGCATACCCGGACCGGCGAAGGCGCGGGCCATGCCGAACAGCACCAGCACGGCGAAGAAACCGACCGGCGACTCGGTGCCCG
This sequence comes from uncultured Salinisphaera sp., assembly GCF_964012375.1. NCBI lineage: Bacteria > Pseudomonadati > Pseudomonadota > Gammaproteobacteria > Salinisphaerales > Salinisphaeraceae > Salinisphaera > uncultured Salinisphaera sp. The sequence continues at coordinate 21,482 of NZ_CAXGSH010000053.1, read as the reverse complement.
ACAGGGTCAGTACCAGAAACAGCACGCCGGCTATCGCCTGCACCAGCCAACTCGCGGTCAGGATCAATCGTCGCGGCAGTCGGTCTGCGGCATCGCCGGCCGGTAATACCAGCAACGCCATGGGCAGGAACTGGGCGAGCCCGACCCAGCCAAGGGTGAGCGGGTCGCGGGTCATGGCATACAGCTGCCAGCCGACGACGACCGACTGAATCTGCGTCGCCAGTGTGGCCGTGATACGGCCGGCCAACAACAGCATGAAGGCGCGGTCGCGCAATACGCTGTCGGCGTCCAGGGTAAAGAATCCTGCCATAGTCGATGCATCCTACACCGACAGCGGCCTGGATGGTTCAGTCGTCGGGCGGGGCGTAGTGAATCGCCAGGATCTCGAGTTCACGCCGACCCTGCGGAAGCGCGATGTCGACGATATCGCCAAGACGCTTGCCGATCAGCGCACGGGCCACCGGCGAGTTCAGGCTGATGGCGCCGGTCGCTGCTTCGGTTTCGTCGGCGCCGACGATTCGGTATCGATGGTGGCTGTCATCTTCGTCCACCACATCGATCCAGGCGCCGAAGAATACCTTGTCCGGATCGTCGGGCGTGCTCTCGACCACGGTCAGCTCGTCCAGGCGTTTGCCGAGATAGCGGACCCGCCGGTCGATCTCGCGCAGCTCCTTCTTGCGATAGATATATTCGGCGTTCTCGGAACGATCGCCCTCGGCGGCTGCCGCGGACAGTTCGCGGGTGACGTGCGGGCGTTTTTCGCGCCAGAGATAATCCAGTTCGTCGGCCAGTCGCTGCCAGCCGGCGCGGGTGATGTAGTCGCGTTTCTTCGCTGCGGTCATGGCACCTATTGTACTTATGCCCGCCCCAGCCAGTGCGTCGGTCTTGTTCACCCGTTTTCAGGCCTTTGGATTGACCGGGTTCGCCGCCAACGGCGAACCCGCAAGCCTCAGGGATACGAGGGCCGAACCGATAATGGCGTGATCGCGCTACTGCGAATCGTTGTCGGGTTTGCCCACCACGTTGATCCGCATGCCATCGCGTCCGACCACCACAGGGCCGTCGTAGTCGCCGCGTACCGCGTCGATCCAGCTTTGTTCGGTCACTGACGGATCGTCGGCAGGCACCAGGTGGCTGAGCACCAGTTTCTTGACCCGCGCAGCCTGTGCTGCACGGCCGACCTGGGCGCCCGTCACGTGGTGCGACAGAATGGCTTTCGCCAGCGTGTCGCCGTTACCGATGCGTTGGGACAGCGCCTGTACGGCATCGGCGTTGACCATTTCGCTGACCATGATGTCGGCGTCTTTGGCGAACGCAGTGAAGCCATCCGGGAAAGAGTGCAGATCGCCGGTGAACACGATCGTCTTGCCTGCCACCTGAAAACGGTAGGCGAATGCTTCGCCATCGCCGAACGGCGGATGCGGTACACGCAGCGCCGATACCTTCATGCGGGCGTCGTCGACAACCGATCCGGCATCGATCTGGTGTACGTCGACGAGTTTGCGTGGGTCCGGTCGGCCTTCGTCGGCGACGCGCTTGTCGATATCGACCGAGAACATCTGCCACACCTTGTCGGTCATCGCCTGCATGCCGGTCGGCCCATAGACATCGATCGGCTTTTTCAAACCGGTGGCCCAGGCGTTCATCACCAGCGCGGGATAGTCGAGTACGTGATCGCTATGCAGATGGGTGATGAAGATCGAACGCAGATTTTTAAGACTCTGCCCAGCTTCGGCCAGACGCAGGCTCGCGCCGTAGCCGGCATCGATCATCACGATTTCATCGTCGACGATCAGCGCGCTCGACTGCGAAATACGCTTGGGCGTAAGCAGCGCCGGCCCGCCTTTCGTACCCAGCAGCAACAGTTCGACATTCGTGTCGCTTGCGTCCTGTGCCCAGGCGTTTGCCGGCAGCAGGCCGATGAGGCCCAGCAGCACCGCCACCGATAGGTGATAAACAAACCGATAACGCATTGTTTGAAACATCAAGACATCTCCTCTGGCACGGGCCTTATTTATTGTGTCGGTTGAAACCCTTGGGTGGGCCGTCGCGTCTAGCGGCGTGAAGCGCCAGGCTCGAGCAGGATCGGCTTGAAGAACGCAGCCAGCTCGTCGGTCGCGCCCAGCGGCAGCACGTGAGCAACGTACTGGTCGGGCCGTACGATCACCAGCGCGCCCTTGGCGGGGTCGATACCGCGCCGCTCGAAAATATCGGCTGCCGGGTCGAGAGCGAACACGTTTTCGTAGTCCACCAGCTCGAAAGGCCCGGTACGCGGCATGAAAGCCTTGGGCACGGTTTCGATGGCCACGTCGGCATGCGCCTGCGGATAAACCACTTTCACATCGAAGATATTGTTGGTGTCGCGGTCTTTCGGCGTATACGCCACGACCGGCGACCGGGGCGAGCTGGTAAGCCAGTCGGCCCAGTCCGCCAGCGCCGTGTCGGAGCCGGCGGCCTGCGAATCGGCGAACACGTAGATCCGCCAACGACCGTCGGCGCGGGCCTGGTGACCCAGCTGCAGCGGGTTGGCATCGCATACGCGCACCACCGGTGCGGACTTGAAGCGTTTGCCGATCGGAAAACCGCTCGCCAGTGCCTGATAGGTGGTTTCGCCGGTAATCAACGACGGCTTGTATTCGGTCATGAAGCCGGCCGGAAACTCGGCGGTCTTGACGTAGAAATCCTCGAGCTGGCCGGGGTCGTCGAAGTCCTCTTCGCGGGTGGCCATCAGCGTCGACCATTCGCGGTCGAAGTCGATGAGGTTCTGGGCGACTTCCTGTCGTTCCTCGGAATAGGTGTTGAGCAAGGCCGCCGGGCTGCGGCCATCGACCACGTAGCCGAGTTTCCAGCCCAGATTGAAGCCGTCCTGTATCGAGACGTTCATGCCCTGGCCGGCCTTGGCGCTGTGGGTGTGGCAGGCATCACCGGTGATCAGCACGTTCGGCGTCTGGGTGGCCGGGTCATCGACGTCGTCGAACTTGTTGGTCAGCCGATGGCCGACTTCATACACGCTGTAGCGGCCGATGTCGCGTATGTCGATCGAGTAGGGATGCAGGATTTCGTTGGCCTTGGCGACCGTCTGTTCGAGGGATGTCTCGCGGATGCTGCGGCTGGCATCGTCGGTGGCGACTTCGCCCAGGTCCACATACATGCGAAACAGATGCCCGCCCTCGCGCGGAATATGCAGGATATTGCCGCCGGCCTTGGACTGGATGATGCACTTCTTGCGGATATCCGGAAAATCGCTCACTGCCAGGGCATCGACCACGCCCCAGGCATGGGCGGCCTGCTGACCGCGCATTTCGCGCCCGATCGCCTTGCGTACCTTGCTATGCGCGCCGTCGCAGCCGACCAGATACTTGGCGCGTACCGTGCGCTGTTCGCCTTCGCGCCCTGCCGCCGTATAGCGCAGCGTGACGGTGAGCGGATAATCCGGGTCGCCGTCGTTCTCGACGTTGACGAACTCGATGCCGTAATCGGGCGTGATGCGCGCCGGCGAGTTTTGCATGAACTCGACGAAATAATCCTGTACGCGCGCCTGGTTGACGATCAGGTGCGGAAACTCGCTGATGCCCTGCGGATCGTCGACCGGCACCGATGCGCGTGCGATATGCGATGGCTTGTCCGGGTCCGGACGCCAGACCGCCATTTCCGTGATGCGATAGGCTTCTTCGGTAATCGCGCCGGCAAATCCGAAGGCCTGAAAGGTCTCCACGCTGCGGGCCTGAATGCCATCCGCCTGACCGACTTCGAGACGATGCGGGCGGCTCTCGATCAAGCGCGTATTGACGTTCGGGAACTGCGACAGCTGAGCCGCAGCGGTCACGCCGGCGGGGCCCGCGCCGACGATCAGCACATCGATCTGGTCGGGCAGATCGTCCGGGCGGTCGATACCGACACCGGCCGCGGGTTCGACTTTCGGGTTGCCCGAGACATAACCATGATGGTGAAACTGCATTGGTGCATCTCCTCAGACGGCGGCTCTTCTGCAAGAAGAATTTTTTTATGCTGCAGAAAGCGGCGTTTTGAGTCGTCTCGCACGACGACTTGTATAAGTGTTCTAGTCGTTCTTGTAAGTGGCACGAAGCTGGCGCGCCGAATTGACCAGCAGCCCTACATCGCTGCCCACGGCGACAAACGTCGCGCCGAGTTCCAGGCAGCGGCTGGAAAAGTCATGGTTCGACGACAGCATGCCGGCCGGTTTGCCGGCGGCCACGATGCGATTTACCGCGTCTTCCACGGCCTGGCGCACATCGGCATGGGTCGGATTGCCGCGATGGTCCATGTCGGCGGCCAGGTCGGCCGGGCCGATGAACACGCCATCGACGCCGTCCACGGCCAGGATGTCGTCCAGCGCAGCCAGTCCGGCCTGCGACTCGATCTGCAGCAACAGGCAGATCTGTGCGTCGGCTTCATCCAGATAGCCAGTGTAGGTGTTGTAGCCCGAAGCGCGCGCCAGCGCCGCGCCGATACCGCGCTTGCCGGCCGGCGGATACGTCACCGACGCCACCGCGGCGCGGGCCTGCTCGGCCGATTCGATCATCGGTACGAGCAGTGTCTGGGCGCCGATATCCAGCATCTGCTTGATGGTCGCGCGATCGTCGTCTTTCACACGGACCACCGGCTGCGAGCGTGTATCGCCCATGGCGCGCAGCTGTGCGAGCACGTCGCGCAGGCCGTTCGGGCCGTGTTCGCCGTCGATCACCAGCCAGTCGAAACCGGTATGCGAGCAGATTTCGGCCACGGTCGGGTCGCCACAGGCCACCCAGAGGCCGATCTGGGCGTCGCCCTGGGTCAGTCGCTGCTTGAATGTATTGATGGGTACGGACATGACGAACCTATTCGAAGTCGATATGCACCTGACCGAACGCGCCGAAATCGGCCGCGATTTCGGTGCCGGCCGGGCATTCGATCGGGCTGATGAAAGAGCCGGAGAGCACGACATCGCCTGCGTTCATGCGCTGGCCATAGGTGTGCATGCGCCGTGCGAGCCAGACCAGGCCGTCGACCGGGTCGTCGAGCACGCCGGCGCCCAGGCCGGTCGCCACGGTTTCGCTGTTCTTCTTGACGATGGCACCGACCCAGCGCAGATCGAAAGCATCCGGCGCATGGCGTGCCTCGCCGAGCACGATGCCGGCATTGGCGGCGTTGTCGGCGACCGTGTCGAAAATACGGCGACGCTGGCCGGTTTCCGGATCGGCACGCAGAATGCGCGTATCCAGGATCTCGAGGGCGGGCACCACATAGTCTGTCGCGGCCAATACGTCCTCGCGGCTGACGTCGCCTTCCAGCGGTGCTTTCAGCACGAAGGCGATTTCGGCTTCTACACGCGGCTCGATATAGCGGTTGTTCGGCACCTGCGCGCCGCTTTCGAACAGCATGTCGTCGTAGAGCACGCCGCTGTCGGGTGTTTCGATGCCCAGCGCGTCCTGCATGACTTTCGAGGTCAGCCCGATCTTCCAGCCAAGGATATGCCGGCCGGCATCGAGCTTCGGCTGCATCTGTGCGGTCTGGATCGCATAGGCATCGTCGAGCGTCATGTCCGGGTGGGCGACCGACAACAGGCCGATCTGGCGCCGCTCGGCCTCGGCGGCCAGCAGGGCCTGGGCCGCGGCATCGATCTGGGCGTCGTCGAGGGTCATTGTTCGTCTTCCACGTGGTTGGACAGAACGCCCACGCCTTCGGCCTCGACTTCCACCACATCGCCCGGCTTGAGCCAGACCGGCGGGTCGAGTCGGGCGCCCGCGCCCGTGGGCGTGCCGGTCACGATCACGTCGCCCGGCTTGAGCGTGGTGAAGGTCGAGATATAGGAAATCAGATATTTGAAGCCGAACATCATGCGCGAGGTGCGGTCGTTCTGGCGCACTTCGCCGTTCACGCGCGTGGTCAGCTCGATATCGGCGATCTGGCTTCCATCCTCGAACGGGACGAGCCAGGGGCCGATGGCGCCGGTTCGGTCGAAGTTCTTGCCCTGGGTGACGTTGAACTTGGCATGACGTACCCAGTCGCGGATCGTGCCTTCGTTGCACAGCGTGACGGCGGCGACATGATCGAGTGCGGCGTCTTCGGGGATGCGCCGACCTTCACGGCCGATAACCAGTACCAGCTCGCCTTCGTAGTCGAGTTTTTCCGATTCCGGCGGGCGCACCACGGCCTGGCCGTGGCCCACGAAGCTTTCCGGGAACCGAATGAAGATCGAGGGGTAGGGCGGCAGTTCCTGGCCGTCCTTGTATTCGGCGTTGCGATCCGGGTAGTTCACGCCCACGCAGATGATCTTGCCGGGGTTCGTGACCGGGATATCGAACGCGACGTCGTCGAGGCCAAAATCCGGCGACCGCCCGGCGGCCGATTCGGCCAGCTGGCCGAGCGCGCCGGCGGCGATGGCATCGTCGAGCGTGGCCCACTGTGCGCCGTGGATGGCGCCCAGGTCGACGATGCCGCCCTCGACGACGGCACCGTAGCTGCGTCGGTTCTGGTGAACAAAGCTTGAAAGACGTGGCCGTGTGATTTCAGACATGGGGCATCCCCTTGTTGGGTTGCGATGACGCCGGCGGGCGTTGCCGCTGCCGGCCGGCGTAGGTGGACCGTTCGAGTCTTATTCCTGGTCGAGCCTCGGAATAGGCCGGTCGTCGGTGGCCAGTGCGATGTTCTTGGTTTCCATATAGAACTCGAACGAGTAATCGCCGCCGTCGCGGCCGATGCCCGAGTCCTTCATGCCGCCGAACGGGGCCGGCAAATGGCGCACGTTCTGCGAGTTCACCCAGATCATTCCGGCGTCCATCTTTTCGGTGAAGCGCAGGGCACGGGTCATATCGCGTGTCCAGACATAGCCGGCCAGGCCGTAGTCCACCCCGTTGGCCAGCTCCAGCGCTTCGGCTTCGTCAGCGAAGGGAATGGCGGTCAACACGGGCCCGAAGATTTCTTCCTGTGCGATACGCATGGAAGCGCGGGCGTTGGTGAACAGCGTCGGTTTTACGTAGCAGCCGTTGGCCAGATCACCGTCGGTGACTTTTTCGCCGCCGGTGGCAATCGTTGCCCCTTCCTGCTGTGCGATCTCGAAATAGGAACGCACTTTTTCTTCATGCGAGGGGTGAATCAACGGGCCGATGACCGTGGCCGGGTCCAGCGGATGGCCGACCTTGATCTTCGCAGCACGCTCGGCGAGCTTGGCCACGAATGCGTCGTGCACGGATTCTTCGATGAGTACCCGGCTCGACGAGGTGCAGCGTTCGCCGTTCAGGGAATAGATCATGAACAGCGCGGCATCGGCCGCGCGATCCAGATCGGCATCGGCAAACACCACGACCGGATTCTTGCCGCCCAGCTCGAAATGCACCCGTTTCAAGGTGGCAGCACCCTGGCCGAGGATCATCTGTCCGGTACGGCTTTCGCCGACAAAGCCGATGGCCTTGATGTCGGGATGTTCGGTGAGTGCCTTGCCGGCGTCTTCGCCGAAACCGTTGACCGTGTTCCATACGCCCTTGGGCAGGCCGGCGTCTTCGGCGATTTCCACCAGCAGACGCGCGGTCAGCGGCGAAAACTCGGCCGGCTTGTGCACGACGGTGCAGCCGGCGGCCAGTGCCGGGGCGATCTTCCACGTCGACAGCATGAACGGCGTGTTCCACGGCGTGATCAGGCCGACCGGACCGATCGGCGTACGCGTGGTGATATTGATCTGGCCCGGTGCTTTCAGCGACTGGCCATCGCGGGCGCCGGGCGCCCGGTCGGCGAAGAAGCGGAAGTTCGCCGCGCCGCGCAGGGCTGCCTTGGACATGAAGCGAAACGCCTGTCCGGTGTCCATGCATTCGACCAGCGCGATCTCCTCGGCACGGGCTTCGATGGCGTCGGCCACCTTGTGCAGGATCTTCTTGCGCTCGCCGCCTTCCATATCGCGCCAGGCGCCAAAGGCCGCCTTGGCCGCCTTGGCCGCACGGTCGATATCTTCGGCGCCGCCACGGGCGACATCGGCCAGCTTGGACTGATCGACCGGCGAGATCGTTTCGAACGTCTTGCCGCTCGCGGCCGGTACGGATTGCCCGTCGATATGGTTGGATACGCCGTCCTGGCGAAAACGGGCCAGATAGGATTCGGCTTTATCGAGATTGTCTTGGAATGAGGCCATGACAGCTCCGGGCTAGGACTGGCCGCGCAGGCGCGGGTGAATGGCGTTCTTCTTCCAGCTCAGCTCGCGCGATATCTGGCGAACCTCGAGCGACAGGCAGAAGTGCGGGGAATCGAACAGTTCGGCGAGCTCGGCCTGAAGACAGGCGAATAGCGCCTCGCCGATCTGCTGGCGGTCGCTTTCGCTGCGGCCTTCGCCGATACGAAGCGAGGCATCGAGGAAAGCGTTCTCGGGCAGTTCGTCGGCCACCGAATAGTGGTCGCAGCGCAGCGTGCGTACGCGAATGGCGCCGGGTTCGAAGAAGCCGGTGTCCAGCAGGGTGGCGTTCAACCGGCTGCACAAATGGGCCAGGTCGACGCGATCGGCCAGGTTGGCCGAATACTCCATGCACAGATGAGGCATGAGCGTTTCTCCTCTTGTTGTTTTATTTATCATGTTAAATAAAACAACAGGCGTCAACCGTGCGTCAAGGCAGGCTTGGGTATGACGACTTCTGTGACAGGCGGGCGGCCTGGTCCGCAGCCCGCCGCGTGCCCCATGCGCCCTATCGGTGCTTGCAGCAAAAGCCCGGCGCTATGCGCAGAGCCGAGTGCCTCACTCCATTTCGACGAGTTCGTTGAGCATGTCGATCAGGGTGGCGACACGCTCGCTGCCGAACTGGTCTTCCAGAGCGCGATAGATCGCCACGCTCTCCGGCGTGATCTCGCTGACGATGCGATAGCCCTGATCGCTCAGGCGCAGCTGCACCCGGCGGGCATCGTCTGGGCACCGTTCGCGGATGAGCGTGCCCTGTTTTTCCAGGGTCTTGATGATGCGCGACAGGCTCGACGCGAAAATACAGGCCCGCCCGGAAATCTCGGTGGCATCGAGCACGCCTTCTTCGGCGAGTACGCGCATCACCCGCCATTGCTGTTCCGAAATACCGTGGGCGTTGAGCATCGGCCGAAACCGCGCCATCACCGACTCGCGTGCGCGCAGCAGCGTCATCGGCAGGGCGTGCCGGGTTTCAAGCGGATGGCGGTTGTAGTTTCTCTGGCGTGCGGGGTTACGTGTCTGGCTCATCGGCCGGCGTCTCGATGTCGTCTGGATTGATGCACCGGCCCGCATGCGATCGATGCGTCGAACGCGCATATCGAGCCAGCGCCCGGTGGGGCGGCATCGTTGCGCGGATTCCAAGCCGGCCGGCACAGCAGGCTTGTTTTTATTGTGCATCAAGCCGGTGGCATGGCCTAGCAGGCCACGCGACAAACCACCGGGTACACGTGCGCGGGCACGAGGCGAGCCTATCCGAACCGGTCGCGGGCTTGAAGTGCCCTAGAGCTGATGGCCGAGCTTGTACTCGCCGTCGTCGTCCTTGTCGTTCTTGCGTGTATAGGAGAAGCCGTCCGCGCCGATGGTGACCGCCATTTCGGAGCTGTCGGTGCGTGCGACGAGCGGCTGCAGGTTGCCGTCGAGGTCGAGGACTCGCGATGCTTCCGTATACCAGGACGGCACGACGGCATGGCCCCACCAGTCGCGGCGCTGGTTGTCGTGTACGTCCCAGGTGATGACCGGGTTGTCGGGGTCGCCGGTGTAATAGTCCTGGGTATAGATCTCGATGCGGTGCCCGTCCGGGTCACGCAGGTAGAGATAGAACGCGTTCGAAACCCCGTGGCGCCCGGGGCCGCGTTCGATACGATCGGACAGCCGCAAGGCACCGAGCTTGTCGCAGATATGCAGGATGTTGTGCTTTTCGTGGGTGGCGAAGGCGATGTGATGCATGCGCGGACCCTCGCCACCGGTCATGGCCGTGTCGTGTACGGTGGATTTGCGCCGCATCCAGGCCGCATAGACGGTCTGGTGTTCGTCCTGAATATCCTCGGTGACACGAAATCCCAGGTCCTGCATGAACCGGGTCGCGCGTGGCACGTCGGGTGTGACCTGATTGAAATGGTCCAGGCGCACCAGCGCGCCGGCACTGTGCAGGTCATAGCGCCAGGCCAGGCGTTCGACGTGTTCGATGTCGTAGAAGAATTCGCAGGGGAAGCCGAGCGGATCCTGTACTCGTACCGAATCGCCCACGCCGCGAACGAAGCCTTCCTTGCGCCGCTCCACGCGGCAGCCCAGCTCGGTATAGAAGGCCACCGCCTTATCCAGCTCGGCCGGGGATTGCACCCGATACGCAAAAGCCGCGACCGCCGGGTCGGGGCCCTGGCGCAGCACCACGTTGTGGTGAATGAATTCTTCCGTGGTACGCAGATAGATCGTGTGTTCGTCTTCCGCGGTGACGACCAGGTTCAGCACATCGACATAGAACGCCCGCGATACGGCCAGATCGGATACCACGATCTCCATATAGGCACAGCGCAAGATTTCCGGTGGCGGTGCCGTCGGCGTGGGTACTGGATTATCCGTCGGCACAAACGCTTCGGCGGACACATAAAAACCCGCAGATGTCAGGGTCTTTTCGCTCATCTGATATCTCCTCATCGCAAGACATGCCGCTCGACGCCGCGGGCGAACGACTTATTGTTGTCGGTTTCGGCGCGGTGTGACGCTCACCACGGGCGTGATCGTCTACCGGCTCCGAGCTGGTGGCCCATGCGTCTACTACCGCAGCGGATCAACATTCGACTTGTATTGTTTAGCATGTTAAGTAATGGTGTAGGTGTCAAGCGATCGGCGGTGGCTGCAGGGCCGGCCACGCGACCGAGACCTCGGCCGCTGTTGCTGCAGGTCAGGTATGGGTACCGAGGTTTTCGGACTGCACGGACAATGCCGATGCATTCGATCAACGGCCTTTATTGATACGTGCCTATTGCCAGTGGCTTAAGTTTTGAATTGAGTTCGAGTTTTTCGGTCGCCGTATTGGCAGCGGTATCTTTTTGTTTTGAAAATTAAAAAAATAATTGCTTTATTTATTCTGCGTGTAGCATGCGTCTAATTTTTAAAAATGATACCTGTTGATGGCCGATTGGTTTGATGTAGTATCGGTTTAAGAGGTCGCGCGGCGCCGTCACGAAGCGCTTGCGGAGCGACCCCGTCGTGGCCGGTTTATCGCGGCGACGGCAAGCAAGATCAATAAGCCCGAACGCGATGACGTATCGGGCACTGCCGGCAAAGCCGGTGCGAGTACGAGAGAGGAGAAAATCAGTGAAAGCGACCGAACGCGGGCGCGCCGTGCATGCGCTCGACGGCGGATATGCGGGCTCATCGATCGGCGGTGGCGTTTTCGTCGCGGCCTGTGATCGCAGCGACGGGCAGGCCTGCCATGTTCGCTGAGTTCATGCAGTATCTCTTTTCGGGCCTGACCGCGGGCTCGACCTATGCGCTTGTCGCGCTGGGTTTCACCATCATCTACAACGCCAGCCATATCATCAATTTCGCCCAGGGCGAGTTCCTGATGATCGGCGGGCTGGGTTCGGTCATGCTCATGCAGTACGGCCTGCCCATGCCGCTGGCGATTGTCGGCGCGATCGTGCTGGCGGTGCTGGCCGGCATCCTGATCGAAAAACTCGCACTCGAACGCGCCGCGACCAACGATATCGTGCCGCTGATCATCATCACGATCGGCGCATCGCTGTTTCTGCGCGGCGGTGCCCAGTTCTTCTGGGGCAAGTCGATTCATGCCCTGCCGGCATTCACCGGCAATACGCCCATCGATATCGCCGGTGCCACCATTCTGCCGCAGAGCCTGTGGGTGCTGGGCGTCGGCGCGGTGGTGGTCTGCGCGCTGGCCTGGTTTTTCAAGCGCACCCTCACCGGCAAGGCCATGCTGGCGGTATCGCATAACCCCAACGCCGCGCGCCTGGTCGGCATCAACCCGCGTTTCATCCTGATGCTGTCGTTCGCGCTGGCCGGCGCGCTCGGCGCGGTCGCCGGCGCCGTCGCGGCCCCGATCACCCTGACCGCCTACGACATCGGCGTAATGCTCGGGCTGAAAGGCTTCGTGGCGGCGGTGCTGGGTGGTCTCGGCAGCCCGGTGGGGGCCGTTGTGGGCGGCTTGCTGCTTGGCATCATGGAGGCCTTCACCGCCGGCTATATCTCGTCAGAATACAAGGACGCGGTGCCGTTCGTAATCGTGCTGCTGGTGTTGTTCCTGCTGCCCAGCGGCCTGTTCGGCTCGCGTGCGACGGAGCGGGTCTGATGGGCATGCTCAAGCGTATTCCACGCCCGGGGCTGATCGTGCTGGCGCTGATTCTGGCCGCCGCGCCGCTGGTGTTTTCCAACCCTTACCAGTACGACGTGGCCATTCATGTGCTCATCAACGCCATGGTCGCGGTCGGGCTGAACCTGTTGATGGGTTATGCCGGTCAGATCAGCCTCGGCCATGCCGGTTTCTTCGGACTCGGTGCCTACGTCACGGCCGTACTCAGCGCCAACTACGGCTGGCCGGTCTATCTGTCCATGCCGGCCGCGCTGGTCGTGGTGGCGCTGCTTGCGTTCGTGGTGGCACGCCCGATTCTGCGCCTGTCCGGTCATTATCTGGCCATGGCCACGCTGGGGCTCGGCATTCTCATTTCTATCGTGCTGCGTACCGAGGCCGGTATCACCGGCGGGCCGGACGGCATGATGGCGCCGCCGCTGTCGATCGGCGATACCAACCTTTACGACGAGCGCTACTGGTATGCGCTGATTGCGGTATTGCTGCTGGCGACCGTCTGGCTGGCGTTGAACCTGATCGACTCGCCCGTCGGGCGGGCGCTGCGGGCGGTGCACGGCTCGGAGGTGGCTGCCGAGGTGGTGGGTGTGCATACGCTCGGCTACAAGGTGCTGATTTTTGTCGTATCGGCGGTGCTGGCGGCCCTGGCGGGTGTGCTCACGGCCCACTACTCGGGCTTCGTGACGCCGGATCTGGCCAACTTCATCTACTCGATCGAGTTCGTGACCATGGTGGTGCTCGGCGGCATGGCCTCGACCTACGGCGCGATCGTGGGCGCGGTCATTCTGACGTTGCTGCCGCAGTTTCTGACCGGGGTCGATGATCTCGAGGTGATGATTCTGGGCGCGATCCTGATGGTGGTGGTGATCTTCATGCCCACGGGGCTGGTGCCCACGCTGGCACGGCTGGTGCCGGGAGGCCGGCGATGAGCGCGATTCTCGAATGCCGCGAGCTGACCAAATCGTTCGGCGGCGTCGATGCCGTGGCGGATCTGTCGTTCACGGTCGATCGCGGCCATATCCATTCGATCATCGGCCCCAACGGCGCCGGCAAGACCACGCTGATCAACCTGCTTACCGGTATCTATACGCCCACGGCAGGCAGCATTCTTCTATCCGACCACGATACGCGCGGGCTGGCGCCCTACAAGCTCGCCCAGCGCGGGCTCGGGCGCACGTTCCAGAATCTGCAGATCTGCATGAACATGTCGGCGGTGGAAAACGTGATGGTTGGCCGCCACCTGCGCCTGAACCGCGGCTTTGTATCGGCCCTGCTGAGGCTGCCGTCGGTACGCTCGGGCGATCGCGATTGTCGTGCGCGCGCGCTCGAGCTGATGCGCTTCGTGGGCCTGGAAGACCAGATCGACCAGCACCCCAGCGAGATGTCCTACGGTGCGCTCAAGCGTCTGGAAATCGCCCGCTCACTGGCGGCCGAGCCCGAGCTGCTGTTTCTCGACGAGCCGGCGGCCGGGCTCAACGCCAACGAAACCCACGCCATCGGCGCGCTTATTCGCGAATTGGCAGCGAGCGGGGTGACGGTCGTTCTGGTCGAACACGACATGAAGCTGGTCATGGATATTTCCGACGACGTGCTGGTGCTCAACTACGGCCGCAAGCTGGCCCAGGGCACGCCGCAGGCCGTCCAGAACGATCCCGAGGTCGTTGCGGCCTATCTGGGGGGCGCATGAGTACCGTCGAACCATTGCTGCGTATTCGCGGCCTGCATACCCGCTACGGCGCGGTCACCGCGCTGCGCGATATCGATCTCGATGTGGCCGAGGGCGAGCTGGTGGCTCTGGTGGGCGCGAACGGTGCCGGCAAGACCACGTTGCTCAATACGCTGTCGGGCATTCAGCCGCACAGCCAGGGCGAGATCCATTTCGATGGCGAGCGCATTTGCCGTGTCAAGGCACAGAAACGGGTCGCCCGCGGTATTACCCAGGTGCCGGAGGGCCGACAGGTGTTCGGGCCCATGTCGGTGGCCGACAATCTTACGCTCGGCGCCTATGTACGCGGCCGTGGCCCGGCGGTGGATCGCGACATCGACTGGGTCTACGAGCTGTTTCCGATTCTGGCGGAAAAACGCCGTCAGGCGGCCGGCATGCTTTCCGGCGGCCAGCAGCAAATGCTGGCCATCGGGCGGGCGCTCATGGCACGGCCGCGTCTGTTGCTGCTCGACGAGCCCAGCATGGGGCTGGCGCCGCTGCTGATCGAAGAGATCTTCGAGATCGTGCGCAACCTCAATGCCGAGGGCATCACCATTCTGCTGGTCGAACAGAATGCCGCGGGGGCGCTGGCGATCGCCGATCGCGGCTTCGTGCTGGAGACCGGCGCGATCACGGTCAGCGGCAGCGGTCGCGAACTGGCCGATCATCCCGAGGTCAGGCGCGCCTATCTTGGAATCAGCGAGGCGCCGGTCGAGCAGGGTCAACACAACGAATGACAACAACACGTCGATCGACATCGACGGGGCACACGGTGGGAGAAACCAAGGAGACGTTATGCGAATCAAGAAACTCGGAGCGGCATTGCTGCTCACCCTGGCATCGGTCGGCACGGCCGCGTTTGCGGCACCGGGCGGCAAGCCGATCAAGATCGGCACCTTCTTGTCGGTCACCGGGCCGGCGTCGTTTCTCGGCGATCCCGAGCTCAAGACGCTGGAACACTGGGTCGGCAAGATCAACGACGAGGGCGGCGTGCTCGGCCGTCCGCTGGAGCTCGTGCATTACGACACGTCGGGCAACGCCGGCAAGGCACGTACCTTCGTCAAGCGCCTGATCAACTCCGATCAGGTCGATGTGATCGTGGGCGGCAGCACCACGGGTACGACCATGGCGGCGGTACCGCTGGTCGAGCGTTCGGGCGTGGCGATGATCTCGCTGGCCGGCGGTATCCCGATCATCGACCCGGTCAAGAAGTGGGTGTTCAAGACGCCGCATACCGACCGCATGGCGGCCCGCAAGATTCTCAAGGACATGCAGAGCCGCGGCTTCACCAAGGTGGGGCTTATTTCGGGTTCCGGCGGCTTCGGCCAGTCCGGGCGTGAGCAGACGCTGGCGGCGGCTTCGGAGTTCGATATCGAAATCGTGGCCGATGAAACCTACAACAACAGCGATACCGACATGACCGCCCAGTTGACCAATATCGCCAACACCCCGGGCGTGCAGGCGGTACTCAACTTCGGCTTCGGTCAGGGCCCGGCGATCGTGACTCGCAACTACAAGCAGCTCGGCCTCGAATTGCCGTTCTACCAGTCGCACGGCGTGGCGTCCGAGAAGTACATCGAACTCGCGGGCGATGCGGCCGAGGGTGTACGTCTGCCGGCCGGCGCGTTGCTGGTCGCCTCCAAGCTGGACGACGACGATCCGCAGAAGAAGGTCGCACTGGCCTACAAGAAGGAATACGAAGACACCTTCAACGAGTCCATCTCGCAGTTCGGCGGCCATGCCTATGACGGGCTGATGATCGCGGTCAAGGCGATCGAAGCCGCCGGCAGTACCGACCGTGCGGCGATTCGCGACGAGATCGAGGCCACCGACGGGTTCGTCGGCGTGGGCGGCGTGTTCAACATGAGCCCGGACGATCACATGGGGCTGGACCTGTCGGCGTTCCGGATGCTCGAAATCCGCAACGGCACCTGGACCCTGCTCGACTGATCGGGATGGGGCGGACCGTGCGGCAATCGCGGCACGGTTCGCACCCCTGCGCTGCAGGCTCTAGAATTCGACCCGATACGGTGCCCGCGCTGTGCTGCGGGCATTTTCATGTCAGCTGATCCAGCGGCCGCAATCGGGTGGTCCGTGCAGCGCTTGCCCGGAGAATGAATTGGCACGATCCCGGCCTATCGATGCATTGATCGAAGAATTCAGCGCCCGCCGCTCTCTGCGCGCGACATCGTTGATCATTTCGGTCTACGGCGATGCGATCGCGCCGCGGGGCGGCACCGTCTGGCTGGGCAGCCTGATCAAATTACTGGAACCGCTGGGCCTCAACGAGCGCCTGGTTCGGACTTCGGTCTATCGGCTGTCCAAGGAAGGCTGGCTCAGTTCCGAGCAGATTGGGCGGCGCAGCTATTACAGCCTCACGCGTAGCGGCTGGCGCAGTTTCGAACGGGCCTATGAGCGAGTCTATAGCGAGCCGCGGGTGTCCTGGGACGGCGAATGGACGCTCGTGCTCATGGGGCAGGTGCCGCAGCGCAAGCGCGACACGCTGCGCAAGGAGTTGTCGACACTCGGTTTTGGTGCGTTCTCGAGTGACATGCTGGCGCACCCGCTACCGCCGCGATCGGCGTTGACGTCGGTGCTCCAGGATCTGGATGTTCAGCGTCGCGTGGTGCTCATGCGCGCACGCAACGAAGGCCTGCCCACCTCGGCGCCGCTCAACCGCCTCGTGCGCGAATGCTGGAATCTGGAAGCACTCGGCGTGCAATACGCCGAGTTTCTGGATCGTTTCCGACCGGTCTGGCGCGCTATCGACAGCAACGGCGGGCTCGACCCACAGGCCGCGTTTCTGATCAGGACCCTGCTTATCCACGAAATACGCCGGCTGTTGCTGCGCGATCCTCAGCTGCCCGACGACGTATTACCTGGCGATTGGCACGGGGCGGCGGCGCGGCTTTTGTGTCGCAACCTCTATCGGGCCACCTTCCGACAGGCTGAAACCTATCTGGCCGACGTGCTGGAAACCGCCGATGGGCCGCTGCCCGAGCCGGCCGCGTATTTCTACGAGCGTTTCGGCGGTCTCTGAACGCATCGGCGGCCCGGTCCGGGGGACGCAATAACCCGATACATTTGGCGCGCACAAAGAGTGCGCCTGTATCGCGCTGCAATGCAGCAATGCCGCTTATCACGCTCGCAATGGCCCTTGTTTGCGTTGCCCATTCCCTCCCTTGATTCGCGGCACTTCAGAAAATTCATAATTATTCATGCGTAATCAGACAGTTGGGTGCTGATTCGCCGGAATCTGACGCGTGCGATATTTATTTGATACAAAACGTACGATCATGTAACTTGATCTGTATCAAAATGAGCGCCGCACCCGCGGCGCCTGTGTCGGCACGACCCGACACTACAACGCCAAGACAGCCTTTTTCGGGGCGGGAGTGCGAATCATGTATGCACAGAATGTAGATACCGGTAGCAAGGGGGTTCGCGGCGCGGACGAACTGTCGCCGGAAGAGGCCGCGTTTCAAGCGCGTATCGACGACAACATCAAGATCGAGCCCAAGGACTGGATGCCGGCCGCGTACCGCAAGACGCTGATCCGCCAGATCGGTCAGCATGCCCATTCCGAGATCGTGGGCCAGCTTCCCGAAGGCAACTGGGTCACGCGCGCGCCAACGCTCGAGCGCAAGGCGATCCTGCTGGCCAAGGTGCAGGACGAAGCCGGCCATGGCCTGTATCTGTATTGCGCTGCCGAGACGCTGGGCATCAGCCGCGACGAGCTGATGAACAAGCTGCACTCGGGCGAAATGAAGTATTCATCGATCTTCAACTATCCGACCCTGACCTGGGCCGACATGGGTGCCGTGGGCTGGCTCGTGGACGGCGCCGCGATCATGAACCAGGTGCCCCTGCAGCGGACCTCCTTCGGGCCGTATGCGCGGGCCATGGTGCGGATCTGCAAGGAAGAGAGTTTTCATCAGCGCCAGGGCTACTCGATCATGATGTCGATGGTCTCCGGAACACCCGCGCAGAAAGAGATGGCGCAGGACGCGTTGAACCGGTTCTGGTATCCGGCGCTGATGATGTTCGGCCCGTCGGACAAGGACAGCGTGCATTCCGACCAGTCCATGGCCTGGAAGATCAAGATGAACACCAACGACGAACTGCGTCAGCGCTTCGTCAACGAAACCGTCCCGCAGGCGCATTACCTGGGGCTGACGATTCCCGATGACGATCTCGTCTGGAACGAAGAAACCGGCAACTACGACTTCAGCCAGCCCGACTGGGACGAGTTCAAGGCCGTACTCAAGGGCAACGGTCCCTGCAATCGCGAGCGTCTGGGCGCCCGGATCAAGGCCTGGGAAGGCGGTGAATGGTTCCGCGACGGCCTGGCGGCCTACGCCGAGAAAGCGGCCAAGCGCCGGGCCGCCGCATAAGCGGTCCAGGCCCTGAATCAACGCAGAACACGGGAGCTAACGATGGCGAACGAATGGCCGCTCTGGGAAATCTTCATCCGTGGGCAGCACGGGCTCAACCACCGTCATGTGGGTAGCCTGCATGCGCCCGACGCCGAGATGGCGATCAACAATGCCCGCGATGTCTATACCCGGCGCAAGGAAGGGGTTTCGATCTGGGTGGCGCGTTCGACCGAGATCACGGCGTCCACGCCGTCCGACAAGGGGCCGATGTTCGACCCCGCCGAGGACAAGATCTACCGGCATCCCACGTTCTACAACATTCCCGACGAAGTGGGGAATATGTAATGCCGTCTCTGTCCGACATGAACACCGATGAAGTCACGAAGCTGGCTGACATCGCCGCGGCCGAGCAGACCCACGATGCGCACGTCACCAACGTCGAAACCCGGCCGGCGTTCTTCGAATGGCTGTGCCGCATGGGCGATACCACGCTGATTCTGGGCCAGCGGCTCTCGGAATGGTGTGGTCACGGTCCGGCCCTGGAAGAGGATATTGCGCTCACCAATACCGCACTCGATCTCATCGGCCATACCCAGCTGTGGTTGGGTCTGGCCGGCGAGGTCGAGAACGAGGGCCGCTCGGCCGATCAGCTGGCCTTCCTGCGGGATGCGTTCAAGTTTCGCAACGTGCTGCTCGTGGAGGTGCCCAACGGCGATATGGGCGTGACTACCATGCGCCAGTTCCTGTTCGACGCTTTCCACTACGAACTGCTGCAGCGGCTGACCGAATCGAGTAGCCCGCGCGTCGCCGAGATCGCGGCCAAGGCGCTCAAGGAAGTGTCGTATCACGTCGAACGGTCCACCGATCTTGTGGTGCGTCTGGGCGATGGCACCCCGGAAAGCCATGATCGGATGCAGCAGGCGTTGGACATATTGTGGTCGTACACCGGCGACATGTTCGTCAGCGACGGCGTCGACGCCACGATGGCGGATGCAGGTATCGCCCCGTCGCCGGATACGCTGCGCGAGGCCTGGCTGGCCCGGGTCGAGGACGTGCTCGACGAAGCGACCCTGAAAGTCCCCGATAACGCGTTCGTGCATACCGGCGGCAAGACCGGCAAACACACCGAGCATCTGGGCTATATCCTGTCCGATATGCAGTTTCTGCAGCGCGCCTATCCGGGCGCCAGCTGGTAGCGGCTGGCGCGGTGCCCCATGAAACAGCAGCAGGCGCTAAATACCCGGCCGACCACCCAGCAAGTCTGGGAATGGCTCGCGGACGTGCCGGACCCGGAAATCCCGGTCGTATCCGTGACCGAGCTCGGCATTGTCCGCGAGGTGGGCTACCGGGATGACACGCTGGTGGTCACGGTGACACCCACGTACTCCGGCTGCCCGGCGACCCTGGTCATAAACCAGATGATTGTCGAACAGCTGCGCTCGAAAGGCGTCGACGCATTGCGCGTCGAACGACGGCTGTCGCCGCCCTGGACGACCGACTGGATTACCGATTCGGCACGCGACAAGCTGCGCGCATTCGGTATTGCCCCGCCGGTCGATGGCACCGCCGCGAGCGGCCAGCTGGCCAGCCGCGCGTCGCGTCTGGCCGGTGCGACAGGCCCGGCGATCGCCTGTCCGCGCTGCGAATCCAAGAACACCGAAAAGATCAGCCAGTTCGGTTCCACCCCCTGCAAGGCGTCGTATCGCTGCAAGGATTGTCTGGAGCCCTTCGACTATTTCAAGTGCCTCTGAGCGCCAGAGCCTAACGGAAAGTTTTGCATGCCACGCTTTCATCCTCTCGAAGTTGTCGACGTTCGCCGCGATACGCGCGACGCCGTCGTTGTCACGCTCAATCTGCCGGCGGACAACGCCGAGGCCTTCGAATTCACCCAGGGCCAGTATCTGACCTTCCGTCGCGATTTCGACGGCGAAGAACTGCGCCGGTCCTATTCGATCTGTGCCGGTACCGACGAGGGCGTGCTGAAAGTCGGCATCAAGCGTGTCGACGGCGGCGCGTTCTCGACCTGGGCCAACGAACAGCTCAGCCGCGGCGACGTCATCGAAGCGATGCCGCCAATGGGCAAGTTTCATACGCCGCTCGAACCGAGCGCCGAAAAACACTATCTCGGGTTCGCCGGCGGCTCGGGCATCACGCCGCTGTTGTCGATCATCAAGACAGTGCTCGCGCGTGAGCCCAAATCCCAGTTCACGCTGCTCTACGCCAACCGCCAGATGACGTCGATCATGTTTCGCGAGGAGCTGGAAGACCTCAAGAACCTGCATCTCGGGCGCTTTTCGGTCATCCACGTGCTCACCAGCGAAGGCCAGGACATCGATCTGTTCTCGGGCCGGATCGACGCCGAGAAGATGGAGCAGCTGTTCAAGTACTGGATCGACGCGAGCTCGGTGGATACCGCGTTCATCTGTGGCCCCGAACCGATGATGCTCACGATCGCCGATTCGCTCAAGCAGCACGGCCTGAGCGACGATCGAATCAAGTTCGAGCTGTTCGCCTCCTCGCAGCCGGGCCGGGCGAAGAAACCGGCCGTTTCGCGCCAGGACGCACGCGCCGGGGCAACCTGCACGGTTTCGGTCACCCTCGATGGCACCACGCGTACGATCGAAATGCCCAACGACGGCACCGCGGTGCTCGACGGCGCGCTCGCCAACGCCATGGACGCCCCGTATTCCTGCAAGGCCGGCGTATGTTCGACCTGCCGGGCGCGGGTGCTCGAAGGCGAAGTCGAAATGCTGAACAACCAGGCGCTCGAGGATTATGAGGTCAAGGCCGGCTATGTGCTGACCTGCCAGAGCGTGCCGATCACCGACACGGTGGTACTCAGCTATGACGAGTGAACCGTTCGATCAGACCATGCCGATCGAGGATTATCTGGCCCGCGGCGGCAAGCTGACCTCGCCGGACAACCCGCCGCCACGCTATCGCGGCGAACTGCTGCGGCTGATGTCGTCCTTCGTGGACAGCGAGCTGGCCGGCTCGGCCGGGTTTGCCGATTCCATCAACTGGGCCCCCGGTATCAAGGAACGCATCGCAGCCAGCCGGATCGTGCTGGAAAAAGCCGACCATGCCGAACGCGTGCTCGACCTCATGAGCGATTTCGGTACCGACAAGGCGCTCTAC